>CAZILR010000263.1:0-7196 GCA_964539995.1 uncultured Planctomyces sp. | reverse complement strand
CTTCCTCGCGACGATTGCCGCGCTGGAGATGCTCGACGGCAAGAAGCCCGAAGACTTCGACAAGACGCCGGCCGAACAATACGTCGTCCCGCTGCTCAAAGACGAAAAACGCTCCCCCGCCGTCCGAGCACAAGCCCTGCGACTCGTGTCACCAACCGACAAGTCGCTCGACGCCACGTTCTTCGCCAGTTTGCTCAAATCCGACTCCGAATCGCTGCGCGTCGAAGCGATCCGCACGCTGCAAGCCGCCAAGCCGGACGTGTCGGGTGAGCTGCTGCGAGAACTCGTGGCCAACGACAAGCTCGACGTGCAACTCCGAGCCGAAGCACTGGTCGGTCTCGCCGCCGTCGCGAAGAGCGAACCAGTCGGCGGGCCGACTCGCAAACTGCTGCGATCGTTCTTGAATAACAGCAGCCTCGTGCCGCTGCGCTTCGAGGCATTGCGAGCTGCTCGACCGTTGATCGTCGACGATGCTGAGCTTCGCGACGGTGTGCTCGACATCGCAAAGACGCTCATCAAGCTGGCCGACGGCGAAGTCGGAACGAATCTCGCCGATCAACTCGCGCTGGCGTTCGCAGAAGCCAAGCTCGATCCGCCGCAATCGCTCAAACTCAACACGAATGAAAAACCGAAGACACGCCAAGAATGGATGGACCAACTCGCTCGCGGTGGCAATGTCGATGCCGCCGCTGGACGAAGAATCTTCTTTCATTCCAACGGTCCCGGCTGCTTCAAGTGTCACACGATCGACGGTCGAGGCGGCAAAGTCGGCCCCGACCTGTCACGCGCGGTCGGCACGATGAACCGCATCCAATTGATCCAGTCGATCCTCGAGCCCAGCCGCGAGATCGCTCCGCAGTTCGTCTCGTGGACGTTCGAGCTGAAGGACGGCAAAGTCGTGACCGGCATGGTCGTCCACGAGAACGAAGGCAAAACGATCGTCGGCGACGCGGAGGGGAAGCTGATCGAGATCAAGACCATCGACATCGAGACCCGCACGCCACAGAAAATTTCCGTCATGCCTGAAAAGCTGGCCGAACGGATGACGCTGCAAGAACTCCGCGACTTGCTGGCGTTTCTGGATTCGCAACGCTGATGACGCAAGTTGACCGAGCGACGGACGAGTCCGCGTTATGGAACAGACCGAAACTTCACCGGACCTTGCCACTTCTCCGCCACAAGCTGGCGCGGACGGGTCTGTTTCAACTTCGCCGAACTCAGCGGCTCCGGCCTCGCGGTTTGTGTTTGTCGATGGCCTGCGCGGATTGGCCGCCTTGGGGATCGCGCTCTACCACATCTGGCGCTACGAGCCTCTGCCGTATCCATCGTTGGGGTTTGTTCCGCCGGTCGTCGATTGGCTGTTGCTGCGCACTTGGTTCGGCGTGCAATTTCTGTTGGTCATCAGCGGGTTCGTGATCGCGTACACGCTGCGCAACACCTGGGTGACACCGCGCGAAGCGGCATCGTTCGTCGTGCGGCGAATCGTGCGGCTGTTGCCGCCGTATTGGGTGACGATCTTGCTCGTCCTCTTGGTGCATCTCGCTTGCGTCTCGTGGTGGGGTTGGCCATCACCGTTCGAGGGGTCGCCATCGGCAGGCCGCGTGCTGGCTCATCTCTTGTTCTTGCAGGACGTGCTGGGTGAATCTCCGCTGTCGGCCGGCATCTGGACGGTCTGCATCGAGATGCAGTTTTACATCGTCTGTGTTTTGGGGTGGTGGCTCGCGCAGCAACTGTCTTCTCGATCTGCTTCATCGCCTGCACCAGCTTCAACCTGGCGATTGGCGGTGGTGTTCGGGCCGCTGGCGTTGATGTCGCTGATGCACTGGAACCGGCTCGACAGTACCGAACCTTGGGTGACACACTTTCTCGGCTCGTTCTTTCTGGGAATGGTGACTTGGTGGACGCTCGACGGAACCGTCCCTCGGCAAGTCTTTTGGACGACGATCCTGATCGTGGGGGCGCATCTCGCGTGGCGCTGGAAATTGGAGAACGCGCTCGCTCTGACAGCGGCCGTGTCGATCTTCATCGCCGGAAAAACGGGACACATTCACGACTGGCTGAACTGGCGCTGGTTGCAGTTTCTCGGTCGAATCTCCTACAGCCTGTACTTGATCCACTACCCGGTCAGTCATCTGGTGATGTGGTCGGGCTGGCGATGGTTTGGCGACTCGCCGACAGCGGCTCAGTCGAGCTTGATTTTGTTTCTGTGCTTGATGGCCAGCATCGCCGCCGGACAAGCGTTGTACGTTTTGGTGGAAGCCCCCAGCGGCCGGTGCTCGGCCTGGTTGAAGGGCCGTTGGTCGCGGCCGGTCGCGTGAACGTGAAAACGCGCTCCACTCGCCTGGCGTTGCTCGCTTGAAGCGGTGGGACCACAATCGGAGAACACCGCTCAACCTTCGAGTTCGAGCGTGACTGATTCCGAGGAACCTGTGATGCCGAGTGCAAAATTCTGGTTGGTGAGTGGCTCGATTCTGGCGGGCTTGGGAGTCGCACTGGGAGCCTTCGCGGCTCACGGGCTGGACGGCGTTTTGAAGTCGGTTTACTCCGAGTCCGACACGCGCACGATCGCGGGGCTGTCGGTCCCGGCGAGTTGGAAATACCTGCAAGACTTCAAGACCGCCGCCGAGTATCAGCTCACGCACTCGCTGGCGTTACTGGCGGTCGGCCTGCTGGCGAGGGACGGTTCGCGGCGGTCTTTGGTGGTCGCTGGCTGGTCGTTTCTCGGCGGGATCGCGCTGTTCTCCGGCAGCCTGTATGTGCTGGCGGTGACGGGCATACGGGTACTGGGGGCGATCACTCCGTTTGGTGGCGTCTTGTTTTTGATCGGCTGGGCGAGCTTGGCTGTCGCGACAATGAGACTACGATGCTCGCCCATCGCCGTTTCCGAAGAGCGGCCGAGTAGGGTGGGATCCGCGTAGCGCCGGACCACTAGACGAACGGAAAATAAAAAGGTGGGCCGGCGCTACGCTGGTCCCACCCTACAACGACAACTTTGCAAGTTCGCAACGTGCTGAGAGCGGAGTGCTTCATGGAGTTTCGTCAGATCGTCGCGTATCACGGACCGAATCGTTGGTCGGGTGTGCCGACGTTGGAAGTGCTCGTGGATTTGGGTGCTCTGCGGACATGGCGATCGAGTTCTGATCCGTCGGCGGTCGCACGGCTTTTGTCTTGGCTACCCGCCTTGGACGATCCGCCGCAGCAGGCTCCGTTGCAAACCGGCAACCCTCCGTCGCACGAATCGTTTCACAAACTTGCCGAGCATGGTCTGCCGCTGGTCGATCTGTTGAAGCGCGTGACCTGCGTGCTCGAAGCGGCCGCCGGCACGCCGCCGCAGTACAGCCGCTGCGAGGAAACCGACGACGGCACCGCTTGTCGGCTGACGTTTCAGTTCGAGGAAGAATCGCTCGGCCGGGCCTGTTTGGAAACGGCGAGGCAGTGTGTGCAAGCCGCACTGTCGGACACTCCGTTCGATGCGGCGGTGGAGATTCGCAAGCTGGTCGATCTGGCAGACGACGTGCGACTCGGACCGAGCACGCGCGCGATTCTGCGAGCGGCAGCGGCTCGTGGTGTCCCGTGCCGGCGACTGACCGACGGCAGCCTCGTGCAGCTTGGCGAGGGAGCGAAGCAGCATCGCATCTGGACCGCCGAGACCGACCAGACCAGCTCGATTGGCGAGGACATCGCTCAGGACAAAGAACTGACAAAGATGCTGCTGCGTCAGGTCGGCGTTCCGGTGCCGCAAGGGCGAGTCGTTCAAACCTCCGAGGAAGCTTGCACGGCGGCCCGCGAGATTGGCTTTCCAATTGTCATCAAGCCTCGTGATGCGAATCACGGTCGGGGCATCTCGTTCGACCTGATGACTTGCGAAGAGATCGCCGAGGCTTTCGATCTCGCTCGGCGAGAAAACAAGGAGGGAACCACCGGTATCATCATCGAACAGTTTGCTCGCGGAGCCGCTCATCGGCTGCTGGTGGTCGGCGACCGATTGATCGCCGCAGCTCGCGGACAAGACGAGTCCGTGGTCGGCAATGGACGCAGCACGATCGCAGAACTCGTCGATGAAGCGAATCGCGATCCTCTGCGAGGAGCCAACTACACCGATCCACTCAGCCCGATGGAGCTGGATGAAATCACGTTGCTGGAACTGAAGCGGAATGGATTGACGCCCGATTCGGTCCCGACTCCTGGTCAAAAAGTGGTCATCAAATACAACGGCGACCTGACGACCGACGAAACCAGCAAAGTTCACCCGGCAGTCGCGGAGCGTGCCGTTCTCGCGGCACAGACAGTGGGACTCAACATCGCGGGCATGGATGTGATCGCGGCGGACATTGGCCGACCGCTCGAAGAACAAGGCGGAGCGATCATCGAGGTCAACGCCGGCCCCTCGCTGTCGATGCACGTCGAACCCTTGTACGGACAGCCTCAACCTGTGGGTGATGCAATTGTCGAGCTGATGTTTCCCGGCGGCGAGGACGGCCGAATTCCCATCATCGGCATTGCGGGTGGTTCCGAAGCCAGCCAAATCGGCCTGTTGATCGCCGGCCTGTTGCGAAAGCTCGGTCGGCGAGTCGGCATCGCCACGGGCTGTGAAATATCCGTGGACGGTCAACGTCCATACGTTCTTCGAGGCTCGGATCAAGGTCGCATCCGCTCGTTGTTGCTGCACCCGCGCGTCGAAGCCGCGATCTTTGAATGCCAACCCGAAGAGGCGATCGCCGTTGGGCTAGGCAGTGATCGATGCGACGTCGCCGTCCTCACCAACCTCGCCTCCACCAGCGATGCGATGATGATTGACGGAGTGCTGCCGCTCGTTCACGCCGTCTCACCCGAAGGTGCGGCGATCATTCCCGCAACCGCGCCGCACATCGACCAACTGCTGTCCGCCTGCCAAGGTCACACGCTGCTGTACTCGATCGTGGGCGAGACGGCTCGGCTGCGAGACCATCAAGCGCGCGGTGGCCGAGTCGCCTTTTTCTTGCACGACAGTTTGATTCTCGGCACCGGCCCGAATGCGTTCTTCATGCCGCTCAAAGGGATTGAGACGTCCGGCCCGATCGTTCGCGAGCATTTGCTGCCCGCCGTCGCCGCTGCGTGGTCAGCAGGAGTCCCGGTCGAACTGCTGCGGGACATCCTCGCGCGGACAGGGCTGTGACGTGGAGCAGGTTTTCAACCTGCTCTGACAGACGGGCAGGTTGAAAACCAGCCCCACGGCTACGAAGGCTGACCAGCCTTGAGCTTCGATTCGACCTGCTGAATCTCGTCCCGCAACTTGGCGGCACGCTCATAGGCTTCATCGGTGACAGCCGCTTGCAGTTCCTTGCGGAGCTTGATGAGTCGGAATTGCTCTTGGCTCGATTCGCTGGCCTGGTGCGGAGCTTTGCCGCAGTGCTGCGTGTCGTCGTGGATGTTTTTGAGCAGTTCGTTCAGCTCGGTCTCGAAGACCTCGTAATCATGCGGGCAGCCGAGCCGCCCGTTTGCTCGGAACTGGCGGAAAGTGATGCCGCAGTGCGGGCAGGCCAGTTCATCAACGGCGTCCAGAGCCTCATCCGTTACGCCACTCGCCAGGGCATCGTCTTCTGATTCCTGGTCTGACTGCAAATACTTCTGAGCACAAGCCTCGCACAGATGAAGTTGCTGCACTTCACCTTTGCGAATCTCCGTGATGTGCAGAGTGGCAGGCTTGGAACAGCGACGGCACTTCTTCATCATGTCACCCGTTAAATTGGCCGCTGGGACTCCCTTGTCGTGAAATCTCACGGCGTGAAACTTCACGGGCGGCTGATTGGATTCTAGTCGTCGCCTGAGCTTGGTCAAACATGCCGCGTCATCTTCCCGACTTCGATACTTTTTGCCGCATGGCTCAGCAAGGCGATCTCGTTCCGGTGTACCGGCAACTGGTGGCCGACACGCTGACGCCAGTCAGTGCGTTCTGCAAGTTGCAGTCAGGTTCGTGCGCGTTCTTGTTCGAGAGCGTCGTCGGTGGCGAGAAGATCGGACGCTACAGCTTCGTCGGGACCGATCCGTTCCTGCGGCTCGAAGCCTTCGGCCACGACGTGTCGTTGACCGAATGCGGCTCCGCCGGAGAAGCGGAGCGTGAGACTTGTCGGCAGATCGCGGACCCGCTGAAGGAACTCGAATCGCTGATCGCCGGCTATCGAGCCGCTCCGCATCCCAAGTTGCCTCGCTTCTGCGGCGGTGCGGTCGGGTACGCTGGCTACGACATCGTCCGCTACGCCGAGCATCTGCCGAACGCTCCGCGTGACGATCGCAAGCTGCCGGACATGTCGTTCGCGTTCTACGACCGCATGGTCATCTTCGATCACGTCCAGAAGACGATCCTGGTCGTCGCGCACGCGAGGACGAAAGGACGCGACTTGCGACAGGCTTATGACGAGGCGTGCGATCGCGTCGATGCAACGTGCGAGCAGTTGCAGCAAGGCTCCGTCGATTTGGCTCTCAACGACATCGACTTTACGGGCGAGCCGCAGTTGGCCTACCGATCGAACTTCACACAACCTGAGTTCGAGGCCGCCGTCCGCAAGTGCAAGGAATACATCGTCGCCGGTGACATCTTCCAGGTCGTCGTCAGCCAACGGCTGCAACTCGAAACGCAGGCCACGCCGCTCGACATCTACCGCGCGTTGCGAATCGTCAATCCCAGCCCGTTCATGTTCCTGCTGAAGACGCCGCACACGACGCTCGTCGGCAGCTCGCCGGAGATCATGGTCCGTGTCGAAGACGGCGAGGTGACAATTCGCCCGCTCGCCGGCACTCGCAAACGCGGAGCCACTGACGAAGAAGACAAACGACTCGAACAAGAACTCCTCGCCGACCCGAAGGAACGGGCCGAGCACGTCATGCTGGTCGATCTCGCCCGCAACGACGTCGGCCGAGTCGCTCAATACGGCAGCGTGAAACTCAGCGACGTGATGACCGTCGAGCGTTACAGCCATGTCATGCACATCACCTCGAACGTGCAAGGCCAACTGCAACCCGGCCTCACCGCGCTGGACGCCCTGCGAGCCGGCCTGCCCGTCGGCACGGTCAGCGGTGCTCCGAAGGTGCGTGCGATGCAGATCATCGACGAACTCGAACCGACTCGCCGCGGCCCGTATGCCGGAGCCGTCGGCTACATCGACTTCACCGGCAACATGGATACCTGCATCGCCCTGCGAACGCTCGTCCTGCAAGGC
>CAZILR010000262.1:0-7225 GCA_964539995.1 uncultured Planctomyces sp. | reverse complement strand
ACCGAACATGCAGGGGCGCCGCGTTCCCGCGACGCCCGTGGCAGGGTACGGCGAGTTAGCCTAGTTCAACTGGTCCAGATACCGACAGGTTTCGCGCGTTTGCGCGTTCGTGCCGTAGTCCCAGATGCCGTTGATCCCGCCTTAGATTTCCGACGTCTGAAACAAGAAGCCACGGCGCTTGCAGAGCGAAACGATTTGATCCATCGACTTGGGCATGATGAGATTTTCGATTGGGGATTTTTGATTTTCGATTGGGGACACAGCGAACGTGCGTGATTGGACGTGCCGCGATGTTTCCTTGCAAGATCGGTTATTCGCGTGGAGCCATCAGGATTTGTTTTGGCTCGGCGGGGACGTCGGTTGCTGGTTGCAGCCGGCGTGTGGCGAGATCGAACTCTGGCACGACTCGGAACAAATCCCAGCGGGCGGCGCGGTCGATATCGGCATCCAGGCCCAGCGAGATCAGGTTGCGGCCGCCGTGACTTTCTCTCAGCGTGTTGACCACTTCGCGCATCGGTTGGCAGCGGCAGGTGAAGAGGTCCATGACCAGCCGCAGTTCGTCGCCGAGCCACTTCGGCCAGTTGCGAGCGGCCCAGACGCCGGTCGCGATCGCTCCGGCGCAGAGGGCGTCGTCGGTCGAGACGATGCCATCCGTACCGGCGCAGACGACATGAATCGGCCGCGAGTCATTTGCCAGGAGGGCGATCAGCGAATGCAGATTGTTGAAGCAGCCGACTAGCACTCGCTCGGAGAGTCGGCATTTCAACAGGGCTTGCGTACCGTTCGTCGTGGTGAAGACCACGGTCTTTCCGGCGACGACGCTGGCAGCGTATTTCATCGGCGAGTTGTCGAGATCAAAGCCGGAGATCAGCGTTCCGCCGCGCTCACCCCCCAGGAGGATTCCGGCTTTCGCGCGGATGTCGGCGGGGACTTCGCTGTTCGTGGACGGCAGCGAGTATCCCGCGATCTCCGCTGCGGCTGCGTGAGCCTCCGCGACGGTTGCGGTGGGAATTACGCAGGCCGCTCGGCTGGCGAGGGCTTGAGTGATGGTTGTGCTGGCTCGCAGAACGTCGATGACGACGGCCACTCCGCCGCGAAGCTGCTCTTCGGAAACCAGGCTGGGCAATAAGTGGACTTGCAGGTCGATGGTCATAGGGGTTGGCAATCTGAGATTTCGGATTTTGAACCGCAAGGGCTGCGAGCCCAAGAAATGCGACGTTTCGCGGGCATCGAATGATTCCGTTCGGTGGCTTGTCTGCGTAAATTGCTCAGCCGGAGGTCGAACGATGGCAGTGCAGCGCACCCGACAGCGGAAACTCGTGGCGACGATTTGGCTCGTTGCCGTGGCGTGGTTGCTCGCTCATGCGACGGCTGTGATCGCTCAGAATGCGACCCCCAAGTCTGCGGCGAAATCCACCAAAGAGCCGGCGAAAAAGGGAGATGCTCCGGACGACGCTCCGATGCCGGACGAGAAAGATCCGGCGCAGCCCGAAACACCGGCGAAGACCGAAACTGATCCCAAGAAGACCGAGCAATCGACCGAAGCACCGCTCCCGAAAAAGGCCGAGGTGCTGCGGAATCTTCCATCGAAGGCGGACCTGCTCACGAAGCCGCCGTTCGATTGGGTCTTTCTCAAGAACGATGACGTGCTGTCCGTCAAACCGTTGCAGCCTCGGCCGAAGACGCTTGATCAGATCAACGAGAAGCGGAAGCAGATGGCTCAGCCGCCGAAGATCACGCGCATGCCGGGTGAGACGCAAGACGCCTTCGCGACCCGCTTGCGGCAGTCCGGCGAGGAGCATCGCAAGCTGCGTGAGAAGTTCGACAGCATTGAGGTCGAACTGCCCGACAGCACTCAGGTTTCCGAAGAGGAAGATGACTCGTCTTACAAACTGAACATCGACAAGTTCGTCAGCGAGATCACCAACTTTGAAGACATCGTCCTGCGACGCATTGATCTGCTGCTCGACAAAAACGAACTGGAAGACGCCTACGAGTTGCTGCTGTTTGTCGATCGCCGACACCTTGGCTGGCCGGGCTACGACGAGCGATTGAATCGGTTTTTGTTGCAGGATGCTCAGCGAAAAATCGCGAGCAAAGAGGCCGAAGCCGCGTTCGTCCTGCTGGA
Source organism: uncultured Planctomyces sp. (assembly GCA_964539995.1). Classification (GTDB taxonomy): domain Bacteria; phylum Planctomycetota; class Planctomycetia; order Planctomycetales; family Planctomycetaceae; genus SXKJ01. Next base: position 5,097 of record CAZILR010000262.1, on the reverse strand, counting down.
ACAAATGCACGAGCGAGTCAAGGCGGCAATCAACTCCAAAGACCCGCTGGTGCGGTATGCCACGATGGGGGAAGACCTCAAGAAGTGTTCGGCAGAGTTGGGCAACGCGATCGACATTCTGGTGGAACCGGCTGTGACCGCTCGCGACTTTCGGCAGGCCCGTTTTCATCTGGGGCGACTCGTCAAGCTGCAGGCGGATCACCCCAACGGAGTCAATTGGCGCAACAAACTGACGGCCGAAACCAATCGTTTGCTGACCGAAGCGACGCAGGCAACCACCGCCGGAAAATTCGATCAGGCGGCGGCACTGGCCGATGAGGCCGCGCTGGTTTGGCCTTCGACACCGAGTTTGAAAAACCCGCATCGGCAAGTCAGTCAGCGTTGGCAGATCCTGAAGGTCGGCACGGTCGGTCCGGTCAATCCCGTCACAAGTTTTCCGTTCGCGACCGAGGCGACTCGTCGTCGAGATGGCCTGACTCGGCTGCCGCTCTTCGAGCCGTCGCGCATCGACGGCGGGGCACGGTATCGATCGCGATTCCTGGAAAGCTGGGAACCGACCGACCTCGGCCGCCAAGCAGTGTTCACGCTCCGGTCGAATCGTTCGTCGTGGGAATCGTCACCGATCGTCACCGCTTCGGGGGCAGTCACCGCACTGCTCGAACGGTTGGAACCAAGCTCTCCGCACTTCGACGAACGACTCGCCAGCTTCGTCGATGGCATCGCCGTGCGCGGCCCGTTTGAGTTTTCCGTCAAGTTCTCACGCATCCCGGTGCGAACCGAAGCGCTCTTCGCGATGCCGTTGGGCACCAACCCGCAGGCCAGTTCTGAACTGGATCAGCGCTACCGGGTGCAAGCGGCGACGGAGAACTCGGTCTCGTTGCGACGCATGGTCAACGAGCCGGAGCGAGTCCTGCAACGGCATCTCGCCGAAGTCTCGGAGATCCGCTACCTGTCGCACGAGAAGGCGGTGCAAGGCTTGCTTCGCGGCGAGATTTCGATGCTGCCGAACGTCCCAGCCTGGCAACTCGACAAGCTCGCGGCGGATGGCCGGTTTTTCGTCCGCAAGTACGCGGTTCCGCAAACGCACTTCGTGCAGTTCAATCCGCAAAGCAAACCGCTCCGCAGCTCGGAACTGCGACGAGCGTTGATGTACGGCCTCGACCGTTCGCAGGTGCTGCGCGACGTGATGTTGCACGACGTCACCGTTCGCACGCTGCGGGAAGCTCTGCCGAAGGCGAACGCCCCGGCCAAGCTACCGCCGCCTGAAATCGGATTGACCTACGACGAGGCGAAGTCGGAATTGGTATGGACCGGAATGTCGATCGGCGATCAGCAATCGCGACAGTTCGCCACGCTCAGTTATGACGGAGAGTATCGGAAGGCTCTGCAATCGCTGGTGCGGAAAAGCCAACCCGATCGAGGCCGAGTCGTGACGGCTCCGTGGGCGACGAATCTCTCCGCATATCACAACTTGATCGTTCCGCGTGAGGCGGACATGTCGCTCGCGTTCGCACTGGCGACGGCGGCCAAGAAAAGTCTCGGTGCGGAGATGCGACCCCTGCGAATGATCTGCGAACCGGAGCCGCTCGCGGAAGCCGCCGCCAAACGCTTGATCGAAGAATGGAAGCGGATCGACATCACGGTCGAACTCGTGACGGCGACCGAATCCTCGCAGGCCGCGCGTCCTCAAGGAGCGGATGGCCTGCCCGTCGCGTCGGGACAAGATGCCGTCGCCGCCCCGGCCGTTGCCTCCGAGCAACCCGCTTGGGACTTGGTCTACCGCACCGCCCGTATGACCGAGCCGATGATGGAACTTTGGCCGCTGCTGTCGCTCGACAAGGTCGCGCGTGTGGAGACGATCCGCTACTTGCCCGACTGGCTGCGACAAGGTTTGATTGACCTCGACCGCGTCGCCGATTGGGCGACGACGGTGGCCTCCTTGCAGGAACTGCATCGCGAAGTGGCCGAGACCGCGCAGCTCATTCCGCTGTGGGAAATCGACGACGCACTCGTCTTTCGCAAGACGCTGCGCGGCATCCCGGAGGCTCCGCTGCATCCGTATCACGACGTGGAACTGTGGATTTCGGAGCCGTGGTACCCGACCGAGTGAGGGAGATTCAAAGTGCCGAGTTCCGAGTTCCGAGTTCCGAGTTCCGGGCAGAGTTGCCGCGCGGCCGTGACTGGCGTGCGTCCTCATGTGGAATGTCACCCTTCGTTTGTTGCTTCGGTTCTGAAACTCGGAGCTCGGAACTCGGAACTCGGAACTTTGTGTTTCATCCTTCTCATCGCCGTTCTCGCCGCGCCGGTTCTCGCACAGGACAATCCCGCGCCTCCGGCTGACGCTCCGGCGGCGAAAATCAAAATCGCCGAGAAGCCGGCCGAGCCTCCACCGCCAACTCCGATGGAGTTGCAGCCGTATCGGGTCCGAATCAGCGTAGCGTTCGACGAGCATCCGTCGTTGACGGCTCGCGTGCGGCAAGACGTTTTGGCGGAACTGGCGACCTGGGTTGAGCGGACGTTCGGCGAGATGTGGATCGCGGCGATCGAAGAAAATCGTTGGCTCGCACCAGAGAACGAAGAAGGGCTGTCGCGGCTGACGTGGGGATCGCTGGATGTTCAGCTTGCGGACAAGGAACTCGACAAGGCGTTCGTGTTGTGCGTTTCCGGACACGGCAGCGTGTTGCAGGCCTGCGGTCGCGAATGGGATCGGATGACTCAGCAACTCAGCGTGCGGCAGGAGCGGATCGTCGCCGATCCTCGTGCATTGACCAGCGAATTGGGTGTCGTCGTTCGCAATCTGTTTCGTCCGCTGGTCCTCGTCGAGAGCGCGGATGCGGGAGCTTGCAGAGTCCGCGTTCGAGCCGGCGAATTCCCAGCCGCTGATCCTTCGGCCGAGCAACTGGCGAAAGGGAATTTCTTCCAACCGGTGCAGCGATTTTTCAACAAGGACCGTGAGGTCACACAGATTCAACAGATCCCGTGGTCCTACTTGCTGGTCGAGTCGAGTGATCGCGGTCGCGGCGAATGCTCGATCCACACGGGCCTGCGTGCTCCGGTGGGCAAGAACAGCAAACGAGTCGAGTACTGGGCCATTGGCATTCGCCCGGCGTTCACGGAGACACGCATCCGTCTCACGCCGCACAACAACCCGACGAAGCCGTTGATCGGCTATCAAGTCAACATTTACGAGCGGCAGATGGTCCCCGCTCCGCAGGCTCCTCCCGAAGCGGCGAAACCATCCGGCGATCAAAAGCCAGCTCCCGCAACAAAGTCGGCGGACACTGCGGAGTCTGGTGAGGAGCCAAAGAAGCCGGCTGCACCTCAGTTCGTTGCTCAGTTCAACAAGGTTCTGGAACTGGTTACGGATCGGCGCGGTCGCGTGAGCGTGCCGCTGAATCCTGAAAAGCCGTTGATCTGGTTGTACGTTTCCAGTGGCGGGAATCTGCTGGGCCGTTTCCCGTTCATCCCTGGCGTCGCCCAGTCGATCACCGCCGAATTGCCGGATGATGCGCTGCGGCTACAAATCGAAAGCCAACTGGAGTTGCTGCGGGCCGAACTGATCGACTCGGTGGCTCGGCGAGCGCTGCTGATCGCTCGCGCGAAAGGGGCCGCGAAGACGAGTGACTGGGCTCGGTTCAACGAAACGCTGACGGAACTCGATCGGCAGCCGAAAGCCACTTATTTTCAGACACTGCTCGATGCGGTCAAAGCCGCGATGCTCAAAAAGGCTCAGGCGAAGAAAGACAAAGGGCTGGAAAAGAAGATCGACAAGCTGTGCGGCGATTCGGCGCAGCTCATCGCTCGGCATCTCAGCGACGAAAAGATCAAAGAGCAGCGAGACGAACTGGTGGAACTCAAAAAAGCTGACGATGAGGCCAACGCCAACGAAGGCCGCCAGGAAGTCGGCGGTGCCAAAAAAGCGACACCAGCTCCCGCGAGGCCGCCGGCTCAGTAGCCCTGTCACTCCGTGACAGGAATGCCGAGCGTTGTGGACGATTCAGTCTGTGAGAATAGCCGGCGTGCTCGACGTTCGGCTTTCCTGTCGCGAAGCGACAGGGCTACAAAAACGCGACAGGGCTACAGCAGATCATCCAGCGGCTTTTGTTGCGGTGGAGGCTGCTGTTGTGCGGCGGCGATTTTGCGTTGGAACTGCTCGAAGGAATGTGTCAGCGAATCGAGCAGCCGCGGCACGTTCGGGGCCGACATGTAGACTCGTGCTGACACGACGGAGCGCGGGAAGAACGTCGTGATGAAGTCGAACAGAAACTCCGTGGCTGTGTGGCCGATCATCACGGCGTTGGCGTACGCGCCGCCCAGTTCCGTGTCTTTGATTTTGAGCTGCTCGTAGAGTTCTTGTGCCGAGCCTTGCTGCTGTGGCTGTTGCTGTTGTTGCTGATACGCCTCGGCCGTTGCCGGCGGACAGAGGGGATGTGTTGGAGTTCCCGGCATCGCCGGGCTGCCGAACCGGTCGGTGTAGTTCTTGACGTTCTCTCGCAGGGCCGCGATGAATCGAGGCACGACCGCCGGAGGCAAGACGACGCGGGCTGCCACTTGTTGGGGCTTCGACATGCGCAGCAAAAAGTCGATGATGAATTCGTGCGGCCCGTTGAGCACGACGGCTCCGGTGGTGAAGACACCAGCGGCGATCGACTCCGGCACCAACGCGCCGATGTGTGTGTTTTGAACTTCCTGGCTGACGACTTCGCGATTGGGATTCTGATTCGGGTCGTCGTCGTTCGGTTCGGACGGCATGTCGTTCATAAGGCCGCTCCCGGTGGATGCTGAATGAGGCGAGTTGAGACATCAGACAGCAAAACGCCGGTGGCGGCAATTCCGCACACCGACGTTTTGTGGATGTCCGCTGCGATCGCGGGGCGAATTAGGTTGCCGAACGCAGACGTCGCATGACGTCGGTTTCGAGCGTGCCGAACGCCTGCTCGTGGCGTTGCAGCGTGACGGCCAGCGCTTGCAGCAGTCGCTTCGCCGTGAAGTGATTCATGATGATCCGCTGACCAACCTGGATCGTGACACTCCCCTGAGCGAACGGATTCGGGTTCAGGCCCAGATCGAGAATCAGCTCTTCCGGAGTGCTCGACA
>CAZILR010000261.1:5843-7289 GCA_964539995.1 uncultured Planctomyces sp. | reverse complement strand
GTATGCCCCCATGCTCGGCTGCATCGGCACCGCGCCTGATTGGGGTTCGCCGACGACTCTGCCTGCCGGTCCACACGGCGGCAACATGGACATCATCGAAGTCTGCCCCGGCAACACGATTTACTTGCCGGTGTTCGTGCCGGGAGGATTCCTCTACCTCGGCGACGCTCACGCTGCGATGGGTCACGGCGAGTTGTCAGCCACGGGACTCGAAATGCCCGCCGAATCGACCATCACCGTCAAACTCGTGAAGGGCAAGAGGCTGCTCAGCCCGCGCATCGAATCACCGACCGAGATCATGGCCGTCGTCAGCGGCAACCCAATGGAACGCTCCGCCGCCGAAGCGTTCGCGCGATTGATTCTCTGGATGGAAGAAGATTACGGCTGGAACCGCTGGCAAGCCTTCGACCTGCTGACACACGTCGCTCGCCTGTCAATCGGCTACTACGGCATCGGCACCATCGCCGCGAAGGTCGAGAAACGATACTTGGTCAAACGATCCTAACGTCGCGTTAATGTTCGGCTGATCCTGCGGATGAAAACGCAGTGCAAAGTGCAGAGTGACGAGTGCAAAGTGAAAAATGGCGGCGACTGTCTGACACTCTTCACTTTGCACTCTGCACTCGTCACTTTGCACTGTGTTCGTTCAATGTTCGATGCACCTCAACCACAATGTCGCTTTGAAATCTCCGCCCCATGATCGCTCCAACTCCCAGCACTCGACTCCGCCAAATCACCGATAAAGTCGAAGCCGGCGAACGCCTCACTTTCGACGATGGCGTCTTCCTCGACGAACAAGTCGATGTCCTGACGCTCGGCCGTCTCGCAAACATCGTGCGCGAGCGGAAGAACGGCAATCTCGCGTTCTACAACACCAACATTCATCTCAACCCGACGAACGTCTGCGTTTACCGCTGCGTGTTCTGTGCATTTCGATCAGACCTGAAGGCCGAGCGCGGCTACACCTTCACCGACGACATGATTCGCGAACGAACGCTCGAAGCGAAAGCCGCCGGTGCTACCGAGATTCATGTCGTCGGCGGCCTGCATCACCAGAAGGATTTCGACTGGTACGTCAACGTCGTCCGAGTCATCCACGAGACGTACCCGGAGATTCACATCAAGGCGTGGACTGGAGTCGAAATCAACTGGTTCGGGCACATTACCAAGCAGCCGTATCGCTGGGTCTTGCAGCAATTGATCGATGCGGGCCTCGGCTCGATGCCCGGCGGTGGTGCGGAGATTTTTCATCCCGATGTCCGCGCACAAATCTGCGAACACAAAGCGGACGGCAGCAACTGGCTCGAAATCCACCGCACCGCTCACGAGCTGGGCCTGCGCTCCAACGCCACGATGCTCTACGGCCATGTCGAACAGGCCGAGCACCGCATCGACCACCTCTGCAAGCTGCGCGAACTGCAAGACGAGACGCACGGCTTCCAAACC
>CAZILR010000261.1:0-5833 GCA_964539995.1 uncultured Planctomyces sp. | reverse complement strand
TCCATCCGGAGAACACGAAGCTCGACTACATCCAGAAGCCGAGCGGCATGATGGACCTGAAGGTGATGGCGATCTCGCGGCTGATGCTCGACAACTTCGACCACATCAAAGCCTACTGGATCATGCTGGGCGAGAAGACTGCCCAAATCGCGCTCAACTTCGGAGCCGACGACCTCGACGGCACCGTGGTCCACGAACTGATCTACCACGACGCCGGAGCCAAAACCCCCGAAGGCCTGACCGTCACCCAACTCCACCACCTCATCCGCGAAGCCGGCCGAGAACCCGTCGAACGCGACACGCTGTATCGACGAGTGATTCGCGAGGGCGCGAAGTGGCAGATCGGTGGGCCAGTCGTCGTGCAGGAATAGCGTTGCATCCCGCTACTCAGGGAAAATTAAGCATTCCAGAAGAGACTTCAGATCGTCTTTGGACTGAGCGACGTCGTTAAGCCAGCGTTGCCCTAATTTCGCGGACGATCCGATGAATATGGGGATTGTTGGGGTAGAGCTTCAGGCATAGTTCAATGACTGCCGCATAGCTGTATTTTGGATTGCGGCTTGAGTCGCTTAGAAACCGCACAATCACTTGAAGAAGGGTTTTTCCGCGCAATTGCAGCCTGTAATCGGACATCAGTTGAATGACGAGATTAGTATCAGGTTCGATATAGCCACGAGTCGCGCGGAAGTCCTCAGCAATATCCATCGTGGAAAAATCGACGACGCGATTGATATGGGTCGCTTGCTGAGGCGAGCGACCAGCTTGGAATTCAAGAACTTCAAATGCAAACCACCGGCACACGATTCCCAACAATCGAATGTGCTCGCTTCGTTCGGCCGATTCCAAGAGCGATTCAATTTCGGATCCGGCGTACAAGTCATTTTCGATACTGTAACCGGTGGTGAAAACAATGCCTGACAGGTCTGTTGGCGGAGAGGAGTACCGCCACATATCGAGGTCAGCTAGCCAAGCGATCTTTCCGTGTCGAAAAGTGTCCCTGCGCCGGTAGATCGATATCAGTACCTCGCGTCCCGAGCAGAAAAGAATGCTTCCGTTGAAGACCCCTAGCTGACTCTCCAGCCAACGGTAGATATCGGCATCGTCTTCACCTTCGACGAGAACGGTGGGCAGACTCGTTTTCCCGAGATAGCTGATTAATTCAGCCTCAGTCATCTTGGGGGTCGGCATTGTCGTCACCTCTGTCTGAAGACAGCATCAGTTCTTTATCTGCAAACTTGGAATAGATAAACGGCGAATGTGTCGCCACGATGAATTGATTACCGGTAGATTGCTCAAGTAGAAGCGGGAACAAAATCCGTTGCCAATCGACATGCAAACTGATTTCCGGTTCGTCGATGAAAAGACAAGCTTTACTCGCAAAAGCGTTGTAACACAGGAAACTCAACATTTGTTTTTCACCCGCTGATAACACGTCAGAGGCGATCGCCTCACGAGCCTCACCAAGAGTCACGGGATCGGCGAGTTTAATTCCCTTGTACTGAAACACCCGCGCAATAAGTGCGGACAAAACTGTAAATGGCCGCAACAACGATTCGCTTTGCTCTGTTACGTTACGCGCCCGTTGCCGGATGTCGTCAAGAGCCTGTCTTGACTCTCCTTCCGCAGTTGCGTCTGCGTCTCCAGTTGTCGTCGGTGCGTCACGAACTCGTTCAAGGATGAATTTTGAAAGATCCATGTGCAGACGATTTGTTTTCTCTGAGATCTCTGCATACTTTGAGGTCAAGAGACGAATAATGTCGTCCGTTGAGATCGAAGCGACGAAGCGATGTGAGCGAACGCTCAACCGGTCAGAAAGTTGATTCATTGCTTGCTGGAGGCCGCCCGGCTCACCACCAAAATAGAGTTCACGAGCACTGTGAACGACTTGTCTGCTCATATACCGCAATCGTTCATCATCTGGGCGTGTTGGAATCGAGAAGCCTCCTTCAATCCGCCGAAAGGTGGGGAAAAAAATCGAGGCACCTGAATTCCGAAGGATCGCTCGGTTGGCCTCCTGTAATTCTTCCCAGTCCATGGTGCGTTCGATTGGCCTCTCGGCCTCTCTTTCTGATTCACCGGCACGATACTTCAGCTTGATCATTCGCCGCTTTTGTTTAATTTCCACCGCCATGCCGACGGTCAAGTTATCCATTACGAGGTCGAACGATTCGAAGTCGATTTCTGGGACAATTCGTTCAAGATTTCCGCTAATGGCGTACCACAGCAGCTTGAGCAGAGTCGTCTTACCTGAGCCGTTCTTCCCTGTGACGATGTTGATGTCTTCGTGAAAGCTAAGATCAAATGTCATGCGCTTGTTCAGATTAACCGCTTTAAGAGATTTGATCATCATTGCACCTCGGACTGAACGACGCCGCGACAGCAATGGTGTCACGATTATTCCCACCACGCAGGTCGCTGGAGACCTCAACGCTGCGACTGTACCAAAGTGCTGTCTCTGAGTCAGGCAGCCGAATTCACTTTGACTGCTGCTCTGACAGCGTGAGACCGGCATTGGCGTCGGTCACGGGTTCAGCAGCCGGCGGAATCCGGCTTGTTCAAAATGGTGGTCCGATGTCAGGGCGTCTTCGATGCCGTACTCGCGCATCAGGATGAAGCTGACGGCATCGCAGAGCGACCAATCTTTGTCGAGCCGTTGCCGCAGCAAGTCCATCGCCAACTCGTGAATCTCCGCATTCACAAAAACCAGGTCGAGGACAGGAGACCCTTGAAGCTCATCCAGAAACTCGAAGACCAGTTTTCGGGGAAGGCCGCGTCTGGGGGCGAGGGCGATGAATTCCGCCAGAACCAAGTCGTGAGTCAGCCAAACTTCCGACGCTGCGATGTAGTCTCTGGCGTGTTGATGCTCAGGAGACTTGCGATCCAAGAAGTGCAGCAGTCCCGACGTGTCGAGCAACATCACGTCGCCTCATGTGTTGCCGCGTACTCTGCCGCCAAATCTCGATCAATCGCTTCCTGGCTGACGTCTCCCGCCGATTCACAGGAGCCGGCGTACTTGAGGATTCGTTCCTTGGCTGCTTTTCGCTCCTCGTCCGTCAGCGACAACGCTCGCAACCGTCGCACCACCCATTCCTCGGCGGACATACCGAATTTCTTGGCCGTGGCGACGATTGATTGGTAAGTCTCTTCTGGCAATTCCAGGTTCAAATGTGACATCGTCAAATCCCTCTCGACAGAATTGCTTCGGAAATCGGCTTCCGCGAGGCCAGCCAACTTCTTGATAGCACCAATTACCTGCCGCTGATTCAGGCTGTCAAGTTGACCTTGGCTTCCAATTCACAGGCGAAGCATCGAAAAACTGTGTCCTGCATCAGAGGCGAATCCAATGACCAAAGCAAAACGGCACAACACGCGGAAGACGAAGGCCAAGCGAGGCGTCAGCTATGAACAGGTTCAAGAGATCGCAAGGGAGCTACCAGGAGTCGAAGATTCGACGTCCTATGGGACGCCGGCGCTGAAGGTGCGTGGGACTTTGATGGCGCGATTGAAGGAGGATGGTGAGACGCTCGTTCTCAAGACGACGTTCACGGATCGCGATCTGCTGATCGGCGGGGCACCGGATGTCTTTTATCTGACCGATCACTACCTCAAGTACCCTTGGATTCTCGTGCGATTGCCGCAGATCGACGAGTCCCTCCTCCGCGAGTTGATCGCTGAAGCGTGGCGGCTTTCGGCTCCCGCGCGGCTCGTGAAGGAGCGTGAGAAGAGTTAGCTGCCCTTCTCGGTTTGCGATTGGGGCAGGAGGCTACTCATGAGATGGTTCACGACATCGTCCACGTCCGTCACGTCGGCGATGTCGATGTCGATGTCGAGCAGAAAGACTTCGTGCATCAACTCACAGCGTTCGCCGACGGCTTCGCGCGGGACGATAACGCGGAAGCTGTCGGTGGCGTCGCGGCAGGTGGCGTAGACGCAGTGGCTGGTGCTGACTCCCGTGACGATCAGCGTGTCGATGCCCAGGGCGGTGAGCATCGTCTGCAAATTCGTGTCCTTGAAGGCCGAGGCGTATCGCTTGCGGATCACTTTTTCGGCCGACCGGCGTTCGAGTCGCGGATCAAGTTCAAATAGCCCGTCCGCGTCGGAGGGGAGCCGGAATTGCAGCTTGCGATCGTGCGGGCTTGGCGGCTCAGCCGGATCGTGAGCGAATGTCGTGAAGAAGATCGGGACCGATGCCGCGCGAGCTGCATCGAGCACTCGGCGAGTCGCCAGCACCACCGTATCGAGCGGACTGCCGATTTGCTGACCAGGGTCCAGCCAGTACTTCGCTAGGTCGATGACGATCACCGCTGGCCGAGCACCAAAGCCGACACGTCCGGCCCATCCGCGCTGCTGGTAGCGTCCGCGTAGCATCTGCAAGTGCGACAGCAACGGTGCCCGCAGTTCGTCCGGTAGCCGCAAATCCGAGGAACCAAAGCCGCAACTCGTCACGTTGGAATCGGTGGCCATGACATCTCCTTTTGTTTCGGCGAACGTCAGATGAACAATCGGAAGTCGCGGTGTCCAGCGCGACGCCTTGCAGCGGTGTCCGTGACGAGCTACCAACTCCGCTCTGTTTGGTTCTTCAGCTTGCACAACTTGTCTCACAGCTAGGCGGCGTCTTGTCTCGATTTCAGTTTGAATTGATGGCGACGGATCCCTCAATGGCCGCTCGGCGAGGCCGGTGGACGACGCCGCATGGTGTGGTCGAGACGCCGGCCTTCATGCCGGTCGGCACGCAGGCAAGCGTCAAAGGGCTGACTCCGGAGCAACTGCGGCGTGTCGGCGTGCAAAAGGTTTTGGCCAACACCTACCACTTGGCGTTACGGCCGGGGCCGGATATCGTCGCGGAACTCGGTGGGTTGCACGGCTTCATGGGCTGGGATGGGCCAATCCTGACCGACAGCGGTGGGTTTCAGGTGTTCTCGTTGACGGCTTTGCGAAAGCTCGACGACGAAAAGGTCGTTTTCAAATCGCATCTCGACGGCAGCTTGCTGGAACTCTCTCCCGAACGAGCGATGCGGATTCAAGAGTTGCTCGGTGCGGATTGCATCATGTGTCTCGACGAGTGCCCTCCGGCGGATGCTCCACGCGAGAAGATTCTCGACGCCGTTGAACGCACGACGCGCTGGGCGGCACGATGTCGCGAAGCTCATCAGCGCGACGACCAAGCGTTGTTCGGGATTGTCCAGGGAGCGACCAATCGCGAGCTGCGCGAACGCTCGGCGGCGGGATTGTTGCCGCTCGATTTTCCCGGCTACGCAATCGGCGGCCTGAGCGTCGGCGAGGCTCCCGCCGAGATGTATTCGACGCTCGACTTCACCGCACCGCTATTGCCCGCCGACAAGCCGAGGTACTTGATGGGAGTCGGCACACCGACGGATTTGCTCGAAGCGGTGTGTCGCGGGATCGATCTGTTCGACTGCGTGATGCCGACTCGCAACGGCCGCAACGCACTGGCGTTCACCAGCAGCGGCCCACTGCGACTACGGAACCTCAAGCATCAACGCGATCCGGGTCCGCTCGATCCGGAGTGTGATTGCCCGTGCTGCACGCAATTCAGCCGAGCCTATTTGCGGCACCTGTTCATGGCCGGCGAGATGCTCGGCCCGGTGCTGGTCTCGTGGCACAACATCGCGTTTTACCAGCGGCTGATGCGCGGGCTGCGTGAGGCGATCGAACGCGGCGCGACTGCGGAATATCGAGCACAGCAGTTCGCAAAATGGCAACGGCGGGCCTCGTAGGGTGGGACCAGCGCAGCGCCGGCCCACCGCATTGATCGAGAGATCTGGTGGGCCGGCGCTGCGCTGGTCCCACCCTACAATTCCACTCGGCGGTT
>CAZILR010000260.1:0-7335 GCA_964539995.1 uncultured Planctomyces sp. | reverse complement strand
CGCTCATCGCGGGCAACAGCACGGGCGTTGATCTCTTGTTGGAAGATGTCGCCGGGATCGTCACGCTGACCGCCACCGCTCTGACTGTGAATGGGGTTGCTGACACTCTCTCAGGCTTCGAGCGGTTCTCACTGACCGGCAGTGACGGCAACGACACGATCACCGCGACCGCGATGACGCTGGCGATCACGTTGAACGGCGGTGCTGGCAACGACTCGCTAACGGGCGGAGCGAGTGCCGATCAACTCAATGGCGGCGATGACAACGACACGCTGGTCGGCGGAGCGGGCAACGACACGCTCGCCGGAGAAGCGGGAGCCGATCGTCTCACCGGCGGCGCGGGAGTGGATCAACTCAATGGCGGCAGCGAATTGGATCTCGTCGTCGAATCCGCTGATGCGAGCTTCACGCTGACCGATTCGTCGTTGCTCATCGGAGCCGTCGCCGATCCACTGTCCGACATTGAGGGAGCGATTCTGACCGGTGGCAATGCCGCGAATACTCTGAATGCCAGCGCGTTCACGCTCGGAGGTGTCTCGCTGTTTGGTGGAGCCGGCAACGACACGCTCACCGGCAGCAACCTGGGAGACTCATTGAACGGCCAAGCCGGTGACGACCAACTGATCGGTGCGGACGGCGATGATCGTCTAACTGGAGAGGCCGGCAACGATTCGTTCAACACGGGCCTGGGCAACGACAGCATTGTTGAGATCGGCAACGCCAATCTGACGATGACTGGCGTCAATCTGACGGGACTCGGCACCGATCCCTTCGTCGGCGATGCTCCAGAGCGAGCGTTGCTCACTGGCGGAACCGGTAACAACACTCTGAGAGTGATGGGCTTCACGGGTGCGGTGACTCTGCAAGGTCTCGCGGGGAATGACATCCTGATTGGCGGCCCGAATGCCGACTCGCTCGACGGCGGCGAGGGACTGGATTCGCTGACCGGCAATGGCGGAGGCGACACGCTCAACGGTGGCAATGGGGTTGATGCCGTCATCGAATCTGGAGCAACCAGTTACGTTCTGGGCAGCACGGATTGGATCGTCAACGGCGTCGCAGGCTCTGTGGTCGCGATCGAACAAGTACGCCTGACGGCGGCCAGCACAGCCTCGCTGATCGATGCCTCGTCGTTCGCCGGTGTGACCACGCTCACGGGCGGAGTTGGCGACGACACGTTGCGCGGTGGACTTGGAATTGATTCGATCCTGGCAGGCGACGGCAACGACGAACTCTCTGGCGGAGCCAGCAACGACATTCTCGACGGTGGCCTCGGCATGGACACCGTGCGCGGCGACGCGGGAGCCGACAAGATCTTTGGCCAAGCCGGCAACGACACTCTGCAAGGGGGCATCGGCAACGATGTCATCGACGGCGGCATCGGCGACGACGCCATCGCCGGCCAAGAAGATGACGACTCACTCCTGGGCGGTGACGGCAACGACACGATCATCGGCGCGGCCGGAAAAGACACGCTCAAAGGCGGCAACAATGACGACCTCCTGATCGGCGGTAACGGCGTCGATTCGCTCAGCGGTGATGGTGGCAACGATCGAGCCCTCGGCGGCCAAGGCGGAGTCGCCCGTGGCGGCACCGGCCTCAAAGATGTCGGCGATGTCCTCTCCGCAGAAATCATCGACGAGTTGTTCGCAGATTTGTTCGACTTTGAATGATCTCCCTGTCGAAATGGGCGACGACAATTCCACGACGGACAGGGTGGTTCCAGATTGAAGCTGTCGTCGAAGCTCTCTCAGAATCTGTGCAGCAATCGCGAGATGGATTGACCGAGACATTCTCGTTGCAAGTGGCCACAACTTGGCTCGGCCACACGGAAGAGATTGTCGCTGCCCCTTACCGCCAAGTGCTCCCCTAGCACTTTGAAAAGGCGACGCGCATTCCGACGCGTGCTTCCGCTGAAATCGAGGAAAAGGGTGTGAACCCATCCAACAACGCTGTCATCTGCCCGTTGTGTGAAAACGAATAAGCCCCGGAGTTTCCGGGGCCATTCGTCCCTTACCAATTCGCGCAAGGAATACATAAGTGAAGGCAAGAGGACACCAATTGAACTATTTGTGTCCGGGATTGGTGGATGGGAGGTTACAGCAATCTCACTGATTCGGTCGTTCGTAACTTCGGACTGCCAATGAAAGGAGAGATTGCAATTGGGCTTCGCCACTGTCCTTCAAGAAAGCCGCTTGCGATAAAAACCAGATTTACGTCGTCGAGTCGTCTGGCGATCACAAGTGCCAGCGACTTCTACACAAGACGCAGCCCGATGTATGCGTGACCGAGCCAAGCCTCACATTGTCCGCCAGAGACCCATTCTCGAAGCATTAAGAGGCTGACAAAGAACCGATCGGCGTAGCGGCAAGCTGCCAACTTGCCGCCGAATCTCCACAAGCTGGCAGCTTGTGGCCACGGTTCTTTTTCAGCCTCTAAGGAACCGTGGTCACTGTTTCACCGTTGATTGCGTCCAAAACATCGCTGGTAGATTGGAAGAACCAGTCGAGGTCGGTGTTGTTGGGGGCTAGGGCACTGCCGTTGAGTTTGTCGGCGGTGTTGGCGGGGTTAGCGTCGTTTTGGACCGTCGTCGCGTTGAGCACGGTGGTGCCGTTGGCTCCGCCGCCATTGAGCAGATTCGCGATGCGTGTGGCGTAGGCGTTCGTGCTGGTCCATTCGGCCATGATCGCGGCGAGCGCGGCGGCGTTCCCGCTGTGTGACGATGTGCCACCGATAAGGATGTCTTCGTCGGCTCCGCCGACGACCGTGTCGAGGGCCGCGCCGCCGATGAGCAGGTCGCGGCCGGTATTGCCGATGAGCGAGTCAGTATCGGCATCGCCATCGACGACATCGTGATCGGCACCACCATCGAGCGTGTCTTTATCCAGGCCGCCGGACAGCGTGTCGTCGCCAGCGAGTCCGAAGAGCTTGTCGTTGCCGGCTCCGCCTTGGATGGTGTCGGCTCCGGCGTTTCCGGTGAGGGAGTCATTGCCGTCACCGCCGTCGAGCGAATCGGCATTCGCGCTGCCGGTGAGCGTGTCGTTGCCGGCGGCTCCGAGCAGCGTCACCACACCGCCGAACAACGTCGCATCGAACTTGTTCGCACCCACGCCACCGGTCAACCGTGCGGCTTCGATTCCCGTGTGCGTGTCGGTCCCCAAACCTGTGAACTGAGTGGCGTTCAACACCAAGTTGACGTTCGCTGTCTCGCTCAAGAGATCCGTGTTGAGGCCCCCGTCGAACGCATCGTTGCCGGCTTCGCCGGCGAGCGTGTCGTTGCCGGCTCCACCCAACAGGGCATCGTTGCCGAGTTGACCGTTGAGAGAATCTGCACCGTCGCCTCCTTCGAGCGAATCGAGACCATCGCCACCGAGTAGCGTGTCACCGGCCGCGTTGCCTTTGAGCGTGTCGTTGCCGAGTCCGCCATCGAGCGAATCCGCTCCGCTGCCGCCGAGCAGCGAATCGTTCGCCGCACCGCCGTGCAATGTGACTGGTCCCAGTGTGAAGGCCGAAGCATCGAATGTGTTCGCGGCCGCACCACCAGTGAGCACCGCTCGTTCGATGCCCGCGAGGACGTCGCTCCCCAAACCAGTCAGCGCGGTGTTCGTCAAAATCAAACTGGCCACGTCCGCCGTTTCCGACAACACATCGCTGCCATCGCCGCCGGTGAGCGAGTCGTTCCCCAATCCGCCAGTCAACGTGTCGTCTCCGGCATTGCCCAACAGCGAGTCTGCTCCCTCGCCGCCGATCAGCACATCGTTGCCGCCGCCTCCCGTCAGCGTGTCATTGCCTGTACCTCCCGTCAGCGTTGTCACGCCGGTGAAGCCCGTGACCGAGATCGAACCGCCCGCGTTGCTCAAGGTCAGCCGAACCTGTTCGACCGAGATCAGAGCATCCGTGCTGGAACCACTGAGACTACTCTCAGACAGGGAGTAATTCGTTGCGCCCCCCTCGATGAGCACGTCCGTCCCAGATCCACCGTCGAGTTGATCGTCGCCCGCTGCTCCGGTGAGTTGATCGTCCCCTTCCTCACCCGCCAGCAGATCATTGCCACTCCCGCCCAACAGCGTGTCATTGCCAGCCGCACCGCGGAGAGTCACGGTGCCCGCGAAGCCATTCACCGTCAGCGAGTTGTTCCCGACTCCGCCCGTCAGCGACACTTCTTCCAGCGTCACCAGAATATCGGTGCCCAGCCCGGTGAGCTGCGTGGCCGTCACGACGAAGTTGACGTTGCCCACTTCGCTCAACCGATCCGTACCGTCACCGCCGACGGCCGAATCGTTGCCGAGTTCACCGATCAACGTGTCGTTGCTCGCTCCGCCCAGCAGCGTGTCATTCCCGAGACCGCCATTGAGCACGTCCGCATCATCGCCGCCGTCCAGGGAATCGTTGCCATCGCCGCCGAGCAGTGTGTCGGCTCCTGCGCCGCCGCGCTGTGAGTCGTTGCCAACACCGCCATCCAGATGATCGGCGAGGTTCGTCCCGAACAGCGTGTCGTTGCCGCCGAGTCCAATGAGCGTCACTGCGCCGAGCGTGAACGCGCTCGCGTCCAACTTGTTGGCACCGGTACCACCCGTCAGGAACGCACGCTCGATCGCGGCTAGCACGTCGGTCCCCACGCCGAGCAGTCCCGTGTTCGTCAACGTGAGCGCAGCATTCGCCGTCTCGACGAGCACATCGCTGTCATTGCCACCATCCAGCGAGTCGTTGCCGAGCCCTCCAGTCAGCGAATCATTACCGGCCAAACCGATCAACGAATCGTTGCCGGCCCCGCCATCCAGCACATCCGCCAAACCGGTTCCCGTGAGCGTGTCGTTGCCAGCACCGCCGAACAGTGTCACCGGTCCAAGCGTGAAGACGCTCGCGATGAGTGTGTTGTTCCCATTGCCACCGGTGAGTTGAGCCGTCTCGATGCCTGACAGCACGTCGGCTCCAACTCCCACCAACGCCGTGTTGGTCAGTGTGAGGTTCGCATCGGCCGATTCGATCAACCGATCCAGTCCCAAACCGCCGCTGATGGAGTCATCGCCGAGCCCGCCGGTCAGTGAATCAAGGCCAGCATTCGCTTGCAGCGTGTCGTTGCCAGCGCCACCCACCAGTGAGTTATTCCCGTCTCCGCCGTTGAGTAGATCGGATCCCGCACCGCCGATGAGCGTGTCATTTCCCGCACCGCCGAGCAACGTCACGATTCCCGCCGTGAACGCGGTCGCATCGAGCTTGCGGCCGATCGCGCCGGCAGTGAGTCGCACTCGCTCGATCCCCGCCAGCGTGTCGTTACCGTTCCCTGTCAGCGCCGTGTTCGTCAATTTGAAGTCCGCATTGCCACCTTCATCGACGAGGTCAGTCCCCAGCCCACCATCGAGCTTGTCGTTCCCCGTACCTCCGATGAGTACATCGTCGCCGGCTCCCGCCACGATCGCGTCATTGCCATCGCCGCCGAAGAACGTCTCAGCGCCCGCTCCACCCGTGAGCGAATCATTTCCCGCTCCACCGAACAACGACACCGCCAACAACGCCGCCGGGAAGTTCGCCAGTGTGATCTTGTCGTTCCCACCACCCAGATCCGCCAGTAATCCGCCGCCCGTGACGCTAGTGAGGGGAACACGCACTTCGCGTGGCCCGATCTGCGTCCCCACCGACGTCGTGAGATTGTTCGCCGAATCCACGATCACCACCTGCTGCGTCCCCGCATTGAACGTGATCGTCAGGTTGTCATTACGCCCGACCGAATCCCGAATCACCAGCCGCCCCTGATCGTCGAGACCGATATTGACCGTTTCGTCGTTAGTGATCGTGCCGCTGGCGACGCCCTGCGCGGGGACAATGACGTATCCAACTCCATCCACCACACTGAGCACGACGGTGTCATCGAGTTCCAGGAACGTGTCGGCAGTCGGATCAACGGTGATCGTGGCCATCGTAGCACCGGCGGCAAACGTGACTGTTCCCGCCGTCGCTGTGAAGCTCGTCGCGCCGGCCGCTTGATAATCCAATCCCTGCGTCGCCGAGCCTCCGACCGTGAACGACACCGTGCGCGGGACCGCCGTGTAACCGCTCCGCTGGAACGTGAAGGTCAACACGCCACTGCCGTTTTCCAGAACAGAGGCCGGCGACACGCTGACGCTGACAAAGCTGACGTCCAGGCCAGCCGTCGAGACATCCGGCGTCGCGGGAGCATCCTCGACGTTGCCCGCGTTGTCTCGTGCACGCGTGTAAAACGCATAGACGTGATTGAGTTCCGGCACGAAAGGAATCTCGGTCAACGTCGATTCTTCGAGCAGCGCTTCGAATGCTCCTCCATTGTTGGATATGTACACATCGAAGTTCGCCAAACCCGAGCCGCTCGTCTCGCTGCCGCTCCACGACAACAAGAAGTTACCGGTCGCCTGATCGACCTGAATCGGATTCATCTGGCTGCTTGGTGCCGCCGCATCAATCGTGTTGAAGATCGCCGGCGTGTCGATCGGCTCTTCGGTGTCAAACACGATCCGTGCTTGTGCGTCGATGACGTCACCGTCCTCCACTGTCCGCTTCGCTCGGACTGAGTAGCTGACGAAGCCGTCGCCAACGTGCGTGTCGTCGTTGGGCGGCAAGAATCCAAGCAAACCGTTGGCCGGCTTTTCTCCTGTTTCTGGATCAATGGTCGTTAGCGTCCAAGTGGCGATTCCGGTTTGCGTGTCGATGAAGGCCACGACATCGACATCGAACCCTTGCTCGGCTCTGCGGTCCACTCTTTCCTGAACGAACGCCGAATTCTCTGGCGGCTGATATCGGAAGTCGCCCCAACCGATCTCGCCCAACCGGAACGTGCGGAAGTCGAGATCCGAATCAAGCTGCTGCGTGATGACGACTTCTTGCGCCGGAGCCGTCGCGCTCGGCTGATTCTCAAAGCGAATCGTGTAACCCAATGTCTGCGTGGCAGGGATCGCGCGGTCATCGCCGAATCCGACCGGACCTTGGATGTCATTGGGATCGATCGGGCGCAGCGGCGGGCCGCAACGCACGCAGGGCTTGTCTTTGCCTTTTGGATCCTTGTCGCAGTCCGGCTCGCCTTTCCTCTTGCAGCAGTCTTCGTTGGAATCGTGCTCTTCGTTCGCGAGGCAGTCGTTGTACTTGTTGTAAGCATCCTCAACAGCTTTGACCTTCTGATCATAGAGCTTGCGTGCTTCTTTCAGCTCATTCTCCGCTCTGATCACGGAATCGAATGCGGCAGGAACTTGTTGAAATGCCTTGAGGGTATCTAAGAGAAATTTGAGCGCACCAGAGGCAAGTCCCAAATTTTTCAGCGCGAGGAGATGATTGCCATCCTCTGCGCTTATTTTAAAACCTGCATAT
>CAZILR010000259.1:0-7340 GCA_964539995.1 uncultured Planctomyces sp. | reverse complement strand
CGGAGACAACGTCCGTCCCGGAGTCGTTGTCTCGCCGAGCATCTGGTGGAACAAGCACAGCCCCGGCCATCGCAACTGCAACTCGACCACGCCAACTCGGCTGACGGATCTCGGCGGCGGTGCGACGTTCTTCGATAACCTGGTCGAAGTCGAGCGAACAGCCGTACCGCGACCGTCAGGGAGCGGCCTCTTGGAAGAATCGAACCGAGCCACTCCCTGACGGTCGCGGTACGGCTGGCTGTGGGCCGACGGTCAGAACGGCACGGGCAGCAGCAGCGTGTGGTGCTCGAAGAGCACTCGGCGGCCGTGTTCGCCGATCGCGGGGGTGAAGAACAGGATGAAAACGTAGATTGCCACGAGCACGCTCAGCAGAATCTTGCACAACAATCGCCACGGCCACCACGCTCGTTCCGTTCGCCGGATCGAGCGGCCGTAGGCCCAGCCCAGCGCGACCTTCGTCGGAAAAATCGAGACGACAAAGACGATCGTGACGAACCACATCGCGTCTTGCGGTGGCGACACGGCTTTGAACAGGTACATCGGCAACGCCAGCAAATACGTCAGCACGATGGCGAACAACCATGCGAACGGAGCGCGGCGAAACAGCTCGCGGACAGTGCCGAGTTCTTTGAACGCCATCACCCGGTTCTCGGCCGCGAATCGAGCTTGCAGCAGCGGTGCCCACATCAACGTCAGCCACAAGCCGACGCCCCCCGTCAGCATCACGAGCACTTGCGCCGGCTTGTCCGGATCGTGCAATGAGCCGTACAGCGCGGACGGAATGAACAGCCACGCCGTCGTGCCCAGAAACCCTCGCCAACCCGCCGAGTAATACGGCTTCGCGTTCAGCCCCGACACGAACTGACCGATCGCCGTTGAGGCACGGTTCCAGTAGTCGTGATCCCGCCAACGAGCCAGCAGCCAACGGATGTTTTTGATCGGGCGAAAAAAACAGGACAACGCTCCGCCGCGAGCCAACGCCAAGCAGAGATGCGCGGCCATTCCCCACTTCGCGACAAACAGGACGAACTTCCAACCACCTGCTCCGGCCGGATCAATCAACTGAGCGTCGGTCGCGGCCCCAGCCAACAGTCTCAGCGGCAGCACGCAGAGCCAGACTCCCAACACGATCGAGCCGAATCGCGGAGCAAGTCCCAGCAACGGAAATGACGCTCGAATCTTGCCGCTACGAGCGACTCGGCCTTCGACGTCCAGCAGATAGCCCAGCACCCAGAAATTGACGAGCGGCACGGCGGCCGCAACGGCCAGCAACAACGTCAGGCTCGCGAGACCGAACAGCGTGCGAACGATCCACAACGCACATTGAATCGGATGCCGCCACGGCACCGGGAACGGCGGCAGTCGGTCAGCGACCAGCTCCTCTTCCAAGACCGGCAGCGCAGATTCCGAAGCAGCCTCACTGACAGCCTGCTCGTCTTCGAGAACAGCGAACTCAGGAGACGGTGTGTTCCATCCGGGAAGCGGTTTGAGTGCCACGGGCGGCGTGGTTGGCTCATCGGCCACAAGTGTCGGCAAGTCGTCGGTCACAGGCGACGAAGGGATTCGACGCTCCGATGGCAGCGGCGGTCGAACGCTCGGTTTGGTCGATCCTGGACTGGTCACGGTGGCATCCAAAGTCGGTTGAGATTCCATCCCGGCCAATCGGGTCAGAGTAGAACTGGTCGGGACAGAGTCCCAACCTGCGGCTGCCGACATACCTCGACGGCCACGCCTCGGTTTCGCGATGATCCCTGAAACGCCGCAGGGCGTCGAGTGGTATGTGGATTGTTCGTGGGGCAGGTTTTCAACCTGCCCGTCCAGTCGGGCAGTTTGAAAACCTGCCCCACGAGAGGCTCTCTCATGCGATGGAAATTGTTGCTCCCCGGCGTCGTGTTGCTGGCCGTCATCTGGCTGGTGAGTTTTGTCACCAACCAGCCGCTCAAGGGGGTTGCCACCGAGGCGTCCGCTCGACCGACAGCCGATCTCGACGAGTCAATCCTGAAGGTCAACACGTTTTTCACGCGGCGTTGGACGAGCGAAGACCTTCAGCCGGTCAAGAAAGCCGACGAACTGACCATACTTCGACGCATCACACTGGCCCTGATGGGCACGGTCCCGTCGCTGGAAGAGATTCGAGCGTTCGAGCAAGACAGCGGGACAGATCGGTTGCAGCGTTGGACTGCGCGGTATCTGCACGATCCGCGATACGCCGATTACTTCGCGGAACGATTGGCTCGCAGCTTTGTCGGCGTTGAAGGGGGGCAGTTCATCGTCTACCGCCGCGACCGGTTTTTGCGTTGGCTCAGCGAGCAGCTTGCGGCAAATCGCCCGTACCCCGAACTGGTCCGTGAGATGATCGCCGGTAACGGACTGTGGACCGACGAACCGGAAGTCAATTTCGTGATGGCCGGCTACGACGACGGCGAAGGCTTCAACAAGAACAAACTCGCTGGCCGCGCTGTGCGAGCGTTTCTCGGTCAACGGATCGACTGTGCTCAGTGCCACGATCACCCGTTCGATCATTGGAGGCAAAATGAGTTCGCCGGTCTCGCCGCTCACTTCGGACAACTTAAGCTCAGCCCGGTCGGTGTTCGCGAGGATCGCGATTTGAAGTTCGAGATCGAAGACCGCAACACGCTCGAAAAGAAAGTCGTTGAGCCAACAGTCCCATTCGGCGACAAATGGGAGCCAACCGACGGCACGCACCGCGAGCGACTCGCCGCGTGGGTTACGCATCCGGAGAATCGCCGGCTCGAACGCGCGATCGTGAACCGAGTTTGGGGGCTGCTGTTCGGCCGCTCGTGGATCGAACCGGTCGATGACCTGCCCGATCCTCCAGGGGACGAGATTGCCGGCCCAAAAGTCGAGGGAGCCAAACATCCGAAGACCACGAAGGTTGGCGAAGCGGACTTGCTCGATCTGCTGGGAGCCGACTTCCGCGAGCATGGCTACGACCTGCGGCGATTGATCGAAGTCATCATCGCGTCGAAGCCATTCCTGTTGGAATCCAAATCGGACATCGACGACGCTTCTCGCCTTGATCGGATGAAGGAGCACTCCGCGATCTTCCCGCTGACTCGCTTGCGGCCGGAGCAGATGATCGGCTCGATGCTGCAAGCGTCGTCGATCAAGACCATCGACCAGAACTCGCACCTGATCTCGCGGTTCCTCAAGCTGACCCGCTCGAACGATTTCGTTCAAGAGTACGGCGATCTCGGCGAGAACGAACTCGAAGACCGAGCCGGCACGATCCCGCAGGCGTTGCTCCGCATGAACGGCCAACTCACGCGTGATGCCGCCGATCCGACCCCCTTCACTGCTCCCGGCCGTATCGCGGGCATGGCGAAGGAAGATCGGCAGTGCCTCGAATTGTGTTTCCTCACTTGCCTGACTCGCCGTCCGACCGATGACGAATTCACTGAACTCCTGCCGCTGCTCAACGACAAACGTCCGAATGGCAAAGACAACTTCGTCAGCCGCGGCAACCGCGTCGAAGACGTTTACTGGATTCTGTTCAACTCACCGGAGTTCGCGTGGAATCATTGAGATCGTTCGCATGTAGCGACGACCTTTCTTGGTCGTCGCACGATTTTCGACGGCCAAGAAAGGCCGTCGCTACTTCAAAGAGGCCGCCATGAATCTCTCTCGCCGCGATCTTCTCAAAGCTGCGATTGCTTCCGGCTTGTCGTTCACCGTGCCGGGCCTCGATCTGCGAGCAGCCGAGCGTCGCGGCAACGAGCGACAGAAATCGTTGATCGTCGTTTGGCTGGCTGGTGGGGCGAGTCAGCTTGAAACTTGGGATCCGCATCCCGGCACGAAGATCGGCGGGCCGACGAAGTCGATCAAGACAGCCCTCCCCGGCCTCGAAATCGCCGACCTGTACCCGCGCGTTGCCGAGCAGATTCACGAACTCAACGTCATCCGCTCGCTGGTCTCGAAAGAGGGGGACCACGAACGCGGCACCTATATGCTCAAGACTGGCTATCGTCCGGACCCGACGCTGATTCATCCGTCGCTCGGGGCGATCGCGTGTCACGAACTGCCGAACGACAAGATTGAAATTCCGTCGCACATCTCGCTGATCGGCGGTCAATGGCCGGCTCGCGGTGGCTTCTTGGGCGAGGCCCACGACGCTTTCAAAATTTATGACCCCGGCAACGGCATCCAAAACCTGAAATCGCGTGTCGGCGACAAACGTCAGGAGCAACGCCTGAAAGGTCTCGATGTCGTGTCGAAATCGTTCCAAGCCGGCCGCCGAGTGCAGGTCGAAAACACGCTGCACCAACTGACCGTCGAGCGTGCGTTGCGGATGATGACGTCGGAGCAACTCAAAGCCTTCGAGATCGAACAAGAGCCGCAAGCGATCCGTGACGCCTACGGCGACTCGCTGTTTGGACGTGGTTGTTTGACGGCTCGACGACTGGTCGAGACCGGCGTCCGCGCAGTCGAGGTCACGCTGATGGGCTGGGACACGCACGCTCTAAATTTTTCAGGGCACAAGACACAAGCCGATCAACTCGACCCCGCGTTGGCCGCATTGGTCCACGATTTGAAGCAGCGCGACTTGCTGGCATCGACGGTTGTGCTTTGCATCAGCGAGTTCGGTCGCACTCCCACGATCAACGGTCGCGATGGCCGTGATCACTGGCCGCGCGGCTTTTCGTGTCTTGTCGGCGGAGGCGGACTGCGCTCCGGCCTCGTGATCGGCGAAACCGACACTGAACCGCAAGCCGAGCAGGACGCCAACAAGTCCACCGCCATGCCGCATGACCCGATCGACGTGCCTGACTTGTTCGCGACGGTCTTGCGCCAACTCGGCGTCGAGTTCGACAAAGAGGTTCTGACGCCGATCGGTCGCCCGATGAAGTTCAGCTCCGGCAAACCGATCGAGCGGCTGATGGCGTCAACGTAGCCGTCATCGCTCCGCGTGACGAGCCGAACGCTTCCAGATCGACGAAGGGTACTTTGGCTCTGAGCGTCATCCGTCGCTCGGCTTTCCTGTCGCGGAGCGACAGGGCTACGATGTGCTCATGCCGCTGATTCCGATTCAGACTCTCGATGACCCGCGCCTCGTCGTCTTTCGCGACGTCAAAGCGATTCGGCATTCCAAGTGGAAGGGCCGATTCATCGTCGAAGGTGCTCGGCTGGCGAAACGTCTGCTCTCAACCGATTACGTCGTCGAGTCGATGCTGCTCACCGAAGGCCGTGTCGAGGAATTCTCGTCGTGGCTGCGGCCGGACGTGCCGACCTTCGTGATGCCGCAGACTCTGGCCGCAGAGTTGGTCGGCTACAACTTTCATTGCGGCGCGATGGCGTGTGCGCTCCGCAAGCCGAATCCGAGCCTCGACGAAATCATGGCTCGTGGCGGCGAGCGGATGACGTTCGTCGTCTGCCCCGACGTCAACGATCCCGAAAACATCGGCACGCTGATTCGGCTCGGAGCAGCGTTCGGAATCGACGCGATGTTGCTAGGGCCGGCGTGTGCTGATCCGTTTTCTCGGCGCGTGCTACGAGTCTCGATGGGCAATGCGTTGACGCTGCCGATCGTGTGCAGCCGAGACTTGGGCGCGGATTTACTGCGGTTGAAGTCGGAGTGGCAGGTGCAACTCGACGCGACCGTCGTTGAGAACGACGACCCGACGGACAATAACTATGTCGCTTGGACACCCTCGTCCGAGCGTTCGGACGAGGGCGTCCAAGCTACGGGACTCGCCGAACCACTGGGCCAAGCTCGCCGGCCATCGAAGCTGGCGTTGCTGTTTGGCAACGAAGCAAATGGCCTTGGCCCTGAATGGCTCGACCTGTGCGATCGGCGGCTGACGATCCCAATGCGAGCGGCCGACTCGCTGAACGTGGCCATCGCGGCGGGGATTTTTCTCTACCACTTCACCAACTCGGCACTCGATGCGCCGCCCATTGGTCACGGTGTTTCAACGTCTTAGCGCGCGATGGCAGCGAGAGTCCGAGTCAGCCTGGGATGCTTGTGATCGACAACGCATGGACTTCACAAGTTGTCAATTTGGCTTAGCGCCGTTGCCGAGGCAACTTGATCGGCAGGTTGGCGGTGAAGTGATTGAGGTCTTTCGATGGTCGCGGAACTGGCGACTGCAAGTCCTTGCCGAGCCACGAGTCCATGACGCTTCTGACGTCGTGTTGTCGTCCGGCGACATGGACTCGGCGAGTGTGGCGGTTCCGCAACAGCTCGTTCTGGCACGAACACTGCGATTGATCGGCGATGTGATTCGCCTCGCAGACGGGCGGTGTTCCAAAACATTTCGAGATCGTTGATCGCGAAACTTCTCTCTCCGGTTTTGGACCCCCGCTGTCTGCGGCGAGACCGAATCGAGTGCTGGCGGCAATGGCTGTCCCCGTTGTGAGCTTCCCCTGTGTGAGAGCGGTGGAGGCGACCTCGCCAGACTCGCGGAGTGCCCTAGCGTTAGCGAACGGCACTCTTTTTTGAATTATGGAAGCTGAGCTGGCGTTTCTTTGAATTGAGACTGAGAGACCTCACCAGCAAATACGAAACCTCGTGGCGCGTGAGACACGCCGCGAGGTTTTTTCGTGCCGTGACACCTGCGACTCACCGAACAACTTGGCACGCGACGACGATCGCCAACGCTGCGGTTTCGATGCGCAGAATGTGAGTTCCAAGTCGCACAGCAGTCGCGCCGACCGCGATGGCTGCCGTGTGCTCGTCCTCGGTGAAGCCCCCTTCCGGGCCGATCAGCGCCAGGATTGTGCTCGGCGGCGAAGCGGCTGCCGCGATCGCTTGCGGGATCGTGCGATCGCTTTTCGGATCGGCCAACAGCGTGACACTCGGCAAGGAGTTCGAGGTGACTTCGCGGAGCACGTCGTTCAGCGACGTCAGCGGATCAAGTCGTGGCAGCCGAGACCGTCCGCACTGCTTGCATGCAGCGATGGCGGCTTGCATGAGCTTGTCCATCTTCCCCTCGCCCGGCTCGACGACACTGCGAGTCGTCCGCAATGGGATGATCCGCGTCACTCCAAGCTCAGTCGCTTTCTCAACCAGCCAACGAGCGCGGTCACCTTTCGGCAGCGCGGTCGCGAGGATCAGTTCGTTGGATTCGGCGGGCGTTGTCCAAACGTCGAGAATCCGCAATTCGGCGGCGCGTTTGCGATGGTTGACCAGTTCGGCGACAGCTTCGCCTCCCTGGCCGTTGAACAGGCCGACTCGGTCGCCGACTTTCGCTCGCAAAACGTGCAGCAGGTGATGAGCCTCGGAACCATCCAACTCGACTGTGGCTTGAGTGGCAAGCTGTAGCGGTTGCGGAAGGAAGAAGCGTTCGACCGGTGATTCTGGTCGTGCGGATTGTGGGCGG
>CAZILR010000258.1:0-7358 GCA_964539995.1 uncultured Planctomyces sp. | reverse complement strand
CCAGTTCCTGGCGCAGGCGGTTCACTTCGGATTCAAGCTGGGGGACATCCCGGTTCCGGTGCGATACTTCGAGGAAGCCTCCAGTATCAATTTCGGTCGCAGCGTGACCTACGGCATACGGACGTTGACGGTGATGGCTCAGTTCTGGCTACATCGCCTCAGGATTTGTCGCAGCCCGCTTTTCCAAAAGCGTGAGACGCAGGCTCCGGCAACCTGAATCACTCCGCGTGATGAGCGTTTGGCTTGCGGACGGTTCTCAAGCGTTCGATGCCGGCCGCTCGGAAGGCTCGTCACGCGGAGCGATGACGGCTACGTTTCTGCGGCATTCATCGCAGCGCTGCACTCAACTTGGCTGAGCACGCTTCGAGGACCGACTTCACGGCCGCATCGACTTCGTCACTGGTCAGCGTGCGATCGGCGGCGCGGAACGAGACGGTCAGCACATAGGACTTTTTGTCGGCGGGGATCTGTTTGCCGCGATACTGGCTGCCGAACGTCAGCGCATCGAGCGACGGGCCGGCGGCGGCCCGAACGGTCTCACTGAGCGCATCCCAGGTGGTGGCTTCGTCGAGCACGAAGTTGAGATCGCGCGAGATGCTCGGATAACGCGGCAGTTCAGCGACCGTCGGGACGAGATTCGGCGAGGCTTCTAAGGTCGCGAGATCAAGCACGGCCGCGATCACGCTGTCGCGCAGGTCGAGCTTGTCGGTCACGTCGCGGGACAACTCGCCGAGCCAGCCGAGCGATTGGCCGTTGAGTAACACCTCGGCACCCCGGCCGGGAACGAAGTGCGGTTGGTCGCGCGGACGAACGGTGACGATCGATTGCGGATTGATGCGCCGCACGAGCGTCTCGACAACTCCCTTGGCTTCGACGAACGCGCCGCCGGTGACGAACGACAGGCGACGTGGTTCGGCGTTCGGATCGCCGGGTTGAGCGGCGAGGTACACGCCAGCGGTCTCGAACAGCTTTGCGTTAAAGTTGCCGTGCCGTTCGTTATCGCGACGCACGACGAGCAAGCTAGGGATCAAACTTTGCCGGAGCGTGTTCTCTTGCCGGCGCGACGAATGATCGACGCTCAGCGGAGCGTGGGGTACGTTTCCAACGTGCCAAGTCGCCTCCGTTGGCACGTTGGAAACGTGCCCCACGTTCGGAATCAAATCCGCCAACTCGCCGCTGACGAAGGACAGCGTGATCGTCTCGAAGAAACCGGCGGCCGTGAGCGTGTCGCGGATGCGGTCGAGCACTCGTTCGGTCAGCGTCTTTTGGCTGAGGGACAGCGGCACGAAAACGTCTTCCGGGATCTTGTCGTAGCCGTGAATGCGGGCGACTTCTTCGATCAGATCCGCCTCGCGTGAGAGATCGCGACGCCAGCTTGGTGGGAAGTAGTGTCGCACTTCCTCACCGCAGCCCAAGCCCTTGTGGCTTGGTTGATTCCCGCTTTGTTCCGAATCATCCAGGCCACAAGGGCCTGGGCTACAGGGCTTGAGGCCAAGAGCCGTCAGGATGCGGTGCGACTCGTCGGTTGGAACATCAATGCCGAGGATGCGGCGGAATTGGTTCGAGCGTAGCGAGACCGCTGGGCGTTGCGTGACGGGAGGCTCACCGGCCCAGACCGAACCTTCGAGCAACTCGCCGCCGGCAACTTGTTGAATCAACTCGCAGCAGCGGCGGCTGGCCCAGTCCATCTGGCTGGAATCAACGCCGCGCTCGAAGCGGTACGACGACGGGCTGTGCAGGTTCAGCTTGCGAGCGGTCGCGCGGATCGACATCGATGAGAAGTCCGCGACTTCGATCAGGACGTTCTTCGTCGCTGAGCTGATCTCGGTGTCGGCTCCACCCATCACACCGGCGACGGCAACGGGGCGCTCGGCGTCGCAGATGACGCACATGTCCGGTGTCAGCGCGTATTCGTTGTGGTCGATGGCTTGGATTTTCTCGCCGGGCTTCGGTCGGCGCACGACGATTCGGCCGCCACGCAGCTTGTCGAAATCGAAGGCATGAAATGGCTGGCCGCTTTCCATCAGGCAGTAGTTGGTGACATCGACGACGTTGTTGATCGAGGCGATGCCGATGGCTTCCAGTCGCTCGCGCAGCCATTTCGGGCTGGGGCCGATCTTCACTCCGCGCATTACGCGAGCGACGTAGCGCGGGCAAAGGTCGAGGCACTCGATCGCGACGGACGTGGCCTTCTCAACCGGCTGGCCGTTCGATTTCACAGCCGCCGGCGGGATCGTCAGCGGCTTGTTGAAGAGGACGCTCGCTTCGCGCGCGACACCGATGTGACCCAGGCAATCGGGGCGGTTGCTGGTGACTTCGAGGTCGATGGCTTGGTCGTCGCCATGCGGTTCGATCGACTCCAAATTGAGTCCGGCCATCATCAGCCGTTCGGCGACTTCGGCGGGCGGTTGGTCGAGTGGGACGTAATCTTTCAGCCAATTCCAACTGACGATCATTTTGAATTCCAAAATCCAAGTTTGCGGGGCGGCGTAATCTAGGAGGCCCCCTGCCCTTCGCCAAGTTGGGCGTCAGAAACTACAACGCTCGCCCGAACGAAAGGCGAATCAGACATGACTCAGACGGACGTGGCGATAATTGGCGGCGGGATCGTGGGATTGGCGACGGCTTACCGGCTGCTCGAACGGTTTCCGGGGACGACGGTGACGATCCTCGAAAAAGAAGCAACGCTGGCGTTTCATCAGACAGGGCGGAACTCCGGCGTGCTGCACAGCGGTATTTACTACAAGCCGGGATCGCTGCGGGCGACGAATTGCCGCGAGGGCAAGAAGGCGATGGAGGAATTTTGCCAGCGTGAAGGAGTCGCCTACGACATCTGCGGCAAAGTCATCGTCGCGGTCAGCGAAGACGAGCTGCCAAAGATGCAGGACATTTTCGCTCGCGGGCAGGCGAACGGTGTGCAGTGCGAGATGATCGGGCCGGAGCGGTTGCGGGAACTCGAACCGCACACGGCTGGGATCGCGGCGATTCATGTGCCGGAGGCGGGGATCGTCGATTACCCCGGCGTTTGCGAGAAGCTGGCGGGGCGGATTCGCGAACGTGGCGGTTCGATCCTGTTCAATGCGCGGGTGACGTCGATGTCGCGGTCGAACCGCCGGATGATCGTGCAGACGACGGCCGGTGAGGTTGAGGCTCGATTCGTCGTGACGTGCGCGGGACTGCACGGCGATCGAGTCGCGAAACTGAGTGGCACTCCGGTGGACTCGAAGATCGTGCCGTTTCGCGGCGAGTATTTTGAACTCAAGCCGGAGTGGCAGCATCTTTGCCGCAATTTGATTTACCCCGTGCCCGATCCGAAGTTCCCGTTTCTCGGCGTGCATTTCACGCGGCTGGTCCACGGCGGCATCGAGTGCGGGCCGAACGCGGTGCTGGCGTTCGCTCGCGAGGGGTACACGAAGCTCGACATCAATCTGCGAGACTTGTTCGAGTCGCTGACGTACCCCGGCTTCCTGCGCATGGCAGCGGCTCACTGGCGCACCGGCTGTGGCGAGATGTGGCGATCGTTCAGCAAGGCGGCGTTCGTGCGATCGCTGCAACGGTTGATTCCGGAGATTCGCTCCGAGCATCTGCACTCGGCCCCATCGGGGGTGCGAGCACAAGCGCTCGGCCGCGACGGCAAGCTGGTGGACGACTTTGTGATCGTCGAGAACGATCTGGTCGTCAACGTCCTCAACGCTCCGTCACCAGCGGCGACGGCGGCGCTGAATGTCGGTCGGCTGATTGTCGACAAGCTGGGGGGAAGGCTCAGGTTGGGTGGGTCGCGTAATCGACCCCCACCTGTTATACTGAGGGTGGTGGGTCTCTATGACTCCACCACACCCTACTCGCAGCGCAGTAGTGCGAACTTGAGGTAGCGAAATTCCGGCATCGCGAGCGGTGTCGGGTGATCGGGCGGTTGCGAGTGCATCGCGAGTAGGGTCGTTCGACGGCGGGCTTCGGAGATTCCTTCCTCGCACGCTTCGAGAAACGTCTGCGAGTCGATGTGGCTGGAGCACGATGCGAGTGCAAGCAAGCCGCCACGTTCGCAGATTGCCGCGCCGTTGAAGGCCAGCTTGCGATAGGCCGTGACTGCGCGAGCAACAGTCGCTTCGGACGGCGCGAAGGCGGGTGGGTCGATGATGACGACGTCCCATTTGCGGCGCTTCAGGCGGGCTTCGTCGAGGAATTCAAACGCATCGACGGCGATGCCGGCATGAGCGTCCGGCGGCAAACCGTTGAGCAGCCAGTGAGCATCCGCCGCTTCAATGGCCGGTTCGGCGGAATCGACGGACGTGACGTGTTTCGCGCCGCCGACTCCGGCCATCACCGAGAAGCCGCCGGTGTAGCTGAAGACGTTCAACACTCGCGAGCCCCGACTCAGGCGGCGAATCGCCTGGCGATTGTCTCGCTGGTCGAGAAAGAAACCGGTCTTCTGGCCGTTGAGCACGTCGGCCGTGAACTTCACGCCGTGTTCGCGGAACTCGATCAGCGGCGAATGTTGACCGATCAGCCAGCGGCCTTCGCGACCACGCTGCTTGCGACGTTCAACGACCGCTTGGACTCCGGCATGTTCAACGAGCCAGGCGGCGATGCCGTCAATGTCCCAGAAGCCGCTCGCGGCCGGGCCATCGAGCTTGAGTACCGCGACATCGGCGTAGCGGTCGCAGACGAGTCCTGGGACGCCATCACCTTCGCCGTTGAAGAGTCGGTAGCCGGTCGTGTGCTCGTCGAACAGTCGGGTTCGCAGGGCGATCGCTTGTTCGAACCGTGACTCGGCCCAATCATCGTTGAGTCGCAGAGGCTCATCGACTCGGCAGGCACGGAACGTGACGGAACTTTCCGGGTCGTAGAACCCGGCGGCGATTGGTCGGCCGCGCGTGTTGTCCAGCAGGAGTGCCGGAGTTCCGGGAGGGGCCGGCGGCAAATCTCGTAGAGCATCCACGAAAACCCACGGATGTCCGCGCTTCAGGCTGCGAGTCAGGTCGCGGGAAAGCCGCAACGTCAGGCGAGAGGATTGGCTGCGAAGAAGCGTCATGCGCGAGTTGTAGTCGTGGCTCGGCAGCGGGTGTAGTTCCGTCGGAATGTTGCCGAAACGCGACATCGGCATAATCCGACGGTGTGGGTTCGCGAAATTATGGCGAACCAGGCAAGACAGCGTCTTGTTTCCGCCTGCGGACTCCAATGGAATTCCGTCTCGTTTCCAGTGCCGATAATCAGCGGGAGCCAACGACCAAACGGCGGATGTGAGTTATGCGAGCCTTGAGTTGGTGCTTTTCGTTTTGGTCGCAAATTGTCCGCCGTCCGCGGCGAGGCAGGCTGAAGGCGCGGTCGCGCGCGGAGTTGTTGGAGTCTCGGCAACTGCTGACGATCACGATCCAGTTCGACTACAGCCGAGACACAAACGGCTTCTTCGATGACACCGCTCGCCGACAGGTTTTGGAGATGGCCGGCGAGACTCTCGGCAATCGCCTAGACGATCATCTGCTGCCGATCACGCCCAGCGCTGGGAACACTTGGTCGTTGAATGCCTCAAACCCGTCTGGGTCGGGATCATTCACGCTGAACAATCAGACGATTCCCGAAAACACGATCCTTGTGTTCGTCGGCTCGCGCAACATGAGTTCGCTGGGAGTCGGTGGTCCTGGCGGATACTCGTCCTCTGGTTCGGAAGCGTGGCTCGATTTGGTGGCAGCGCGCGGGCAGACGGGGATGTTGGAGATTCCTGAAACCGATTTCGGTTTGTGGGGCGGCTCGATCACGTTCGACAACGATGCGAATTGGTACTTCGGCATGTCGGCGGCCGGACAGGGTTCCAATCAGCATGATTTTCTGTCGGTGGCGATGCACGAATTGGGGCATGTGCTGGGGATCGGCACTGCCGGCTCGTGGGACGAACACATCTCCGGGTTTGTCTTCACTGGCCCCAATTCGGTGGCAGAGCACGGCGGCAACGTGTCGCTGTCGGGCAGCGCGCACTTTCGCGAGGGAACGGAAAACGGCGGCGACGAGGTCGCGATGGACCCGTCGATCCTGGTCGGGACACGAAAGCTCTTCACCGCGCTGGACTATGCCGCACTCGCGGACATCGGCTGGGAGCTGAATGACGCGAGTGATGGCGGCGACGAGGACGATGGTGATGGCGATCCTCCACCGATTCCGCCTCCGGAAACCTACACGATCAACGTCGATCCGAATCGAGCACACTCGATCGTGATTATGGACGATGGAGTGCCGGACAACGGCCTCTCGCGATTCATCCTCGACGGCCAAGCGTCGAACTTCATGAATCCGACGTTGGAGTTGATCATCAACGGCGGCACGAAGAACGACTCAATCGTGATTCAGTCGCTCGATGCGGCATTCGCGGCGAAGATCACGGTCAACGCCGGTGCAGGGGCCGACCGAGTCAATGCTTCCACGGTTGGCGTTGCGGTCAGCGTTCTGGGGGCGGCGGGACGCGATACGCTCACCGGCGGTGCGGGGAACGACACGCTGCTGGGTGGCAATGACGACGACAGCCTGACTGGCAACGGCGGTGATGACTCTTTGGAAGGCGAAGCAGGAACCGACAAATTGTTCGGGAGCGGCGGAAACGATGTGCTCAGCGGTGGAGACGGCAACGACAATCTGCAAGGCCAGGCCGGGAACGACACGGTCAGTGGTGGAGCCGGTCAGGACTCGATCAACGGCGGTGAGGACGACGATTCGCTCAGCGGCGAGATCGGTCGTGATACGCTGCTCGGCGGACTCGGCAACGATTCGCTTGACGGCGGTGTCGAGAATGACAATCTGCAAGGCCAAGAGGGCAACGACCTGTTGCAAGGTGGCGACGGCAACGACTCAATGACCGGTTCGGCCGGAGCCGACACGCTGCTTGGCAACGCGGGTAACGACACGCTCACTGGTGGCCTCGACGACGACTCACTGCTCGGCGGTGAGGGCAACGATCGAATTCTGGCGGACGCTGGCAATGACACTCTCAACGGTGGCGGCGGCAACGACACACTGTTTGGTGGACTCGGCAACGATGCGCTGTCTGGATTCACCGGCAATGACAGTCTGCTCGGTGACGATGGCAACGACACGCTGATCGGTGGCGACGGCAATGACCGTTTACGCGGAGGTCGCGATAGCGATTTGCTGCGCGGCGGACTCGGTAATGATCGCGTCGATGGCGAAACCGGAATCGACACGGTCTCTGGCGGCAGCGGTGCCGGCAAAGACCCGCTCGACACGGTTGTCTCCGGGACCGGCGATCTCGTTGATGAGTTGTTCGTCTTCGATGCGGATTGGATCAACGCGATCTGACTTGTGGTGCGGGCGTCTCGCCTGCACCGTTCACGTCGTAGGTGCAGGCGAGA
>CAZILR010000257.1:0-7381 GCA_964539995.1 uncultured Planctomyces sp. | reverse complement strand
CTACGAAGCAGCCGTAGCCCATTGCTCGCGAGCGGTAGGCGTTGAGGATCGTTTCAAAGTGATCGAGGAACTGCCGCGTTTGCCGATCGACGAGCTTCGCCAGCCAACGCATTCCGGTGCGGCGGACTCGGCGTTCGCAGATTTCCCACGTCGTCAGCACTTGATCGGTCCAGTCGGCGACTTCGACCATTTCCAAACCGCCGGCCGTCATCCAATCGACGTAGTCCGCTTCGCTGCCGAGCGACGGACACAAAAAATTCTCACAGACTTTGCGGACTTGTTCGGCTCCGTCGGGAGTACTCGCGTTCGATCCGGCCAGCCAAGCGCAGATCGCCATGCGTCCGCCGGGCTTCAGCCATGTGGCCGCCTTGCGAAAGAACGCTGGCTTGTCGAAGAGATGTTCCGTGCATTCGACGCTCCAGACGATGTCGAAGCTGTTCGTCGGAAATTCAACCTGTTCGGCATCCGCGCGAAGGAAGCGTGTCTTCCCGGCGACGCCGTTCATGCGTGCCGACGTCGCGGCCCAGAAGCGTTGCACCGGACTGAGCGTGACACCGGTCACGTCGCAATCGCGAGTGAGTGCCAAGTGAATCGACGAGCCACCCATGCCGCAGCCGACGTCGAGCACTCGTTGCTCCGCGCCGATGGAGGCTTTCGCCGCCAGCGTGTTGATGAGATGAATCTGCGCCGCGCGCGGCGACTCGCCGACGGCGATGCCCAGCTCTGGTTCCCACAGGCCGTGATGGATGTGCTGGCCCCAGAGCAGCCGATAGAACGCCGTCGTCAGGTCGTAGTGCCAGCGAATGTCGCGCGAGCGAACGTCGGAAATCGAAATCATCGCGCTGGCTCCTCGGACTTCTCGGCCAGCGGTTGTTCGGGTCGAACCCACAAGTCGCCGAAGATCGTCAGTTCGTCCGCGACACCGACCGCTCCGAGCGCCGTCGTGAACGGCGTGATGCCAAAGTCGGTCTGTCGAATCGCGAATCGGCCTCGCAAGTGATGCCAACCTTTCTTCGGTTCATCGAGCGCCGTGAACCGAATCCGCCGAGCGACCCCGTGCAGCGTGAAGTCTCCCTCAATCTGGTATCCCGCTGCGCCGTCCTTGAGATCACTTTGTTTTTTGATCGAAACGATCTCAAGCGTCGCCGTCGGGAACGACGCCACGTTGAGTACCTGTGGGCCGAGCATGTTCGCGTTCACTTTTTGCTGCGTCGCGCGATCGGTTTCGCCTTTCAAGCCGATGTACTGCCGAGCGTCAGGCGTGTCGGCGACAAAGGTCCGCATGTCGAATTCCAGCTTGCCGGAATCTTTGTCTTTGCCAAAGTGCATCTCGCCCGACTTCAGCGTGCCGATGACCGCGTGTTCGTGCCCCAGACCTGTCTTGCCGACAAAGACGTAAACCCGACTCGACTTCAGTTCGACCTGGCCCGGTTCGACGGATGGCTCGTCCGACTTCTTTTGAGCCTGCCCCTCGGCCGCAGGACGATTTTTCTTCTCCGACTCGTTCGCGGTATTGGTCGAGCCACTCGCCACCGGCCGCCGCACGGCATCGCTGATCCGCCGCTCATCGGCCTGCGAAGGTTGCAACGACCACAAAACACTCAGGGCGAGCACGGAGCAACTTGCGAGTGCTCCCACGATCCATCGTTTCTGCATGACATTTCCTCGTGAGAACGAGCGAAGGGCGACCTCCGCTCAGAGATTGACACAGAATCGAACGAGCATGTTCGGATTCTCGAATCTGGTTCGCAGAATAGGCGGTTTGCCGACACGCCCCCATGCCGAATCGCCTGACAGCGTGTCAGGATTCAACGCTCACGGAGAATTGATGACGAGACGTTTGAAGTCGTCCAACTCATTGGTTGCGAAGCGTTGCCGGATGATTTTCATCCGCCGACGCCCGCACGCGAGACATGAAGATTCCGTAAGCCAATCTCTGGCAAGGCTACCTCGTCCCGTGGGTGATCTGGTGCGGCGGAAACTGAACCTGTGCCGCACTCCACTTCCGCAAGCATGGCTGCGAAGTGAGCAAGCCGCTCGCGGAACTCCAGTGACGTTCATTTCAAAGTCAACGCGAAGACTTCGGCTTGTTGGAGATGCAGGCGGAGGTGATAGCGGCCAGCGGGCAGATCGGAGAGCGTCTTCTTTTTCCAAGTTAGTTGGTGTCGCAGCGAGTCGGCTTTCAGGGGGATGCAGTTCGCCTTGTCGAAGCTGGGGACTCGGTAGCCGTCTTCGTCGAGCAGTTCGCCCCAGACCGCTCCGTCGGTGGCGTTGGCATTGAGATGAATCTCCGTGCGGCCAGTGAAGTCGAGCGACTTGAGCGTGATCTGACCGATGTTCGGCGGTGCTTTGATTTTGGCCGTCGGTTGCTCCGGTTCGGAACGGATACCCGCGAAACGATCCAGCGGCAGAGTCACGAGGCCGACACCGCTTTTCTGTTGATCCCCCGTGATGTTGTTGCCGCCGCCGATCGCGCCGCTGCTGTAGGCTCCGTAGTAGATCCGCATCTCGTCGCCGTGAATGATCATGTTCGCGTTGGTCAAGATCGTGCCGCTGTCGAACTGCTCGCCTGGACTGCGCGGGATGAAGTACGGCTGGCGGAACGGCCGTTCCCATTCGAGGCCGTCGCGGCTGACCATCAGTTCGATGTCCATCACGCCCCCCGCCCCGCGATTCAGGATCTGGTTCAAACTGAAATAACGCTCGCGGTGGATGAAGACCGGCGAGGTGTGAAATTCCAACGCACCGTCAGCGTCATCGGGCGAGCAGACGAGCTGCGGCTTCGACCACGTTAAAAAGTCTTTGCTCTCGCTGCGGCCCATGCCGTGCTTCCACCCCAAGCCGCCGTCGGGACCGCCGATCCACATCTTGCCGTAGATCACGAACCGCTCGTGGCGCGGATCGAAGATCACATCGCAGGCGTCGGAGAGCGTCATCGGAAACCGAGCTTGATGACGCACGCGGCCGTCGGGCGATTTGAGCTCGTGATACGGGTTCTCGCCGACGAACGGCGGCTGCACTTTCTTCACGCCGTGGTAAGACCGATACCGTGGAGCCTCCGGGTGCTTCATCCAGCGAACCCCGTCGGGCGAGAACGCGACGTGCATCCCGACCCACACGGAACCGTCCGTGTCCTTCGACCAATCGGTGAACGCCATCTTGTAACGCCGCGCCGGATCGGGATCGCGCGGATCGACGATCACCGAATTGCAGTACCGATCACCCAGCACGCCGCTACCGATGAGCACAATGTTGGTGTGCGTGTCGCCGTTGAAGTCGAAGAGTCCCAAGTCCGGCTTGGTGAACGTCACGCCGTCGTCCGACTCGGCGTAGCACACGACGCATTCGTGCGTCTTGTCCGGAGCGCGCTTACCCGCGTAAGCCTGATACCAAAGCTGGTACTTGCCCGATTGTGGATTCCGAACCACCGACGTCCAGCCGATCGCCAGTTCCCACGGCTTGTCCTCGGTGATGAGCGGATTCTTCGCGTGCCGCACCGGCAGGTTGAGAACTCGTCGCGTCCCCGCGCGATACAGGACGTCATGGTCATCGACGAACAAGATCGTGCGCGGTGGCTCCGCGGCTCTGCTCGGCGCGGAGGTCGCTGACAGAAAAATGAGGAGGAATAAATGAACTCGTTGAGACGAAGCTGGTCTGAGGCTCTGTGTCGCATTCATTGTTTCTGTCTCCACTTTTCTGTTCGCCCGTCGTTTCGTGCAGGGCGTGCAGGGATGGTCGAGTTTGTCTGCCGACAACAAGCAGATTAGATTGGCGAACTCACTTTCACGAGGTTGCCTTCATGGAACCAACTCGACGCGAATTCTTGATGACTTTGGCCGCGACAGCGGGCATCGACATTCTGGCGACTTCCATCAAAGCCGAGCAGCCGACATCGAAGATTCGGAACCGCATTGGCGTTTCGACGTATTCCTTCTGGCACTTTCGGGGCGATCCAGTGCCGATCGAAAAGTGTCTCGAACAGGCCGCCGACATGGGCTTCGACGGTGTCGAGATTCTGCACGTCCACATGGAAGAGGCCGCGAAGGCCAACGGCGGCTCGGTCGATAAGCCGTTGCTGAGACGAATCAAGCAACGAGCCTTCTCGCTCGGCCTGGACCTGATGGGCTTCTCCACGCACCAGGGATTCGTCACTCCGGATGCCGACAAGCGGCAGAAAAACATCGAACACACTGAGCGTTGCTTGGAGATGGCCTACGAACTCGGCATCCCAACGATCCGCGTCAACACCGGCCGCTGGGGGACCAGCAAGAACTTCGACGAGTTGATGGCCAACAAAGGGATCGAGCCGCGACTTCCCGGCTTCACCGACGACCAGGGCTTCGAGTGGGTCAACGCCAGCTTCGAGAAGTTGTTGCCCAAAGCCGAAGCGTGCGGCGTCGTGATGGGTCTCGAAAACCATTGGGGTCTCGGCCGCGAAGCTACCGGCGTGCTGCGAGTGCTCAACACGCTCAAGTCACCGTGGCTGAAGGCAACGCTCGACACCGGCAACTTCCTGGAACAGATGTACGAGCAAATGGACACGCTCGCTCCGCACGCGGTGCTCGTACAAGTCAAGACCTACTTCGGCGGCGGCGAGTGGTACTCGCTCGATATCGACTACGCCCGCGTCGCCGAAATCCTCCGCCGAGCCAACTATCGCGGCTACATCTCTCTGGAGATGGAGGGGAAGGAAGCTCCGGCCACAGCGGTCCCCAAGAGTTTGGAGTTGCTCCGCCGAGCGTTCTCGTGATCGTTCAGCGATTCCGGTTCCACGCTAACGCCAGCGGAGCAGCCGCCAACGGAGCCACGACGAGCGCGGCGAAACTGACCGCCAATACTCCCGCGAGCCACGGTCGAGCGGGGTGCAGCGTCCAATCGAGTACGATCAATCCACAGAGCACCGTCCACGCGGTCGCGGCGGCCCCGACCGTCGGCGTTCCGATCAGTGAACGACGCCGCGCCGCGACGAACGACCAGACGGTGCCGAGCAAGAGCATGACTCCGATCGTGACTCCAATTGCGCGATCGAACGGCAACTGAGAGGACACAGGCAGCACGAATCGCCGAAACAAAGCCAAGCCGATGAACGCAGCGAGGAAGCCGCAGATCAATTGAGCCAACAGTTGGGTTCGTCCCGTCATGGAGATCGCCGCCAGAACCGACACGGTCGTCCAACTGCCCAACAGCGTCACCGGGAAATACCACCAACCAAAATCGCGCAGGACTTGGACGTTGGGCACCGCCTGCAGTGCGTAGAGGCTCACGAAAAGAATCAGAAACGGCACAGCCCAGATCGCCCACGCGATCAGCACGCTTCGCGCCAAGACTTTCAAGGTCGTTCGAGCAAGCTCGGTGTTGGTCATCGGGCGTGTTGCCAGGAAATGTCCAATCTCAAACGTCATGTCATGAGGGCCGACGTTGCCCAGGAACAAACCGAGAAAACCCATCAGCGCCAACATCGCACCGCCAGCCACGAAGCCCTCGAACAAGTCCTTCCACTCACGGATGAAGATGCCCCAAATGCTCAACCCGATGAACATGCCGAAGAGGACGACGGCTGGCATCGCCCAGCCTTTCTTCCGCCACTCGAACCAGAACTGCGCCTGCAAAGGACTCGAAAACGGAGGCCCGAATTCGGGGGGCGGGTCGAACACACGCTCGATGAACGCGATGATCCCCAGCGACGGCAACGTCTCACCGCAACGTCGCCGAGCGACTCCGACGACAGCCGCGTAGTACGACAGCCCGGCAAAGATCAGCATCGTCAAAACTTCAACCGGCGTGACCTCAACCCACTGATGCGTCGGCTGCGAAAA
This sequence comes from uncultured Planctomyces sp., assembly GCA_964539995.1. GTDB lineage: Bacteria > Planctomycetota > Planctomycetia > Planctomycetales > Planctomycetaceae > SXKJ01. Next base: position 1,565 of record CAZILR010000257.1, on the reverse strand, counting down.
CGTCGGCCCGAACCGCGACTTGAACCAGAGGCCCAGAGGCGCTCCGACAACCCCGATGGCAATCGGCAACCATCCCGATTTGTCGGTGGACCACAACACTGCCAGGATCGCCGCCACTCCCACTGCGGCGGACAACGCCGGCCCCCACAACGGCCAATCAAGACCAAACACGGTATTCAAGATCGCCGTGCTCGCCACCGACTCCAAGGCCATCATCAACATGGCCGGAAACATCTGCCAAGCCACGAGCGACGCGGTCGAAATCGGCAGCGCGTACAACCGCGACGGCTGACCCTGCGCCTCGAACAACGCACATCCAAAGATGAGCATGTTGAGCTGCACCAGCATGATGTGGATCACCAACATGCTGGGGACTCCGGTGTCGTCCAGCCCTTCATGTCGCAGCGCCGCCAAAAGGATTGCCGGCATCAGGTTCGCCCCTGTCGCAAACGCCAGCAGATTCCAGCGTCCGCGCGTCAGCATCTCCCACGTCATTGCCACGGGAATGGATCGCATGATGTGTCTCCCAAAGTCGCCATCACGCTCCTGCGTGATGAGCCTCTCAAGCATTCAGTTCCGCACGTTCAAAGGCTCGTCACGCGGAGCGATGACGGCTACGTTCTGCTAACTCGAAATCCGCGACACAAAAATCTCGTCGAGCGTCAGTGCGTCGTCACCGACGACCGTCGCGCCGATCGCCTCGGCCGCTCGTCGCAGTTGGCCACTCTCGCCGCTGCAAATGTACGTCCACTCGGCCCCCTGCCCCTCGAACGAAAGCGTTCCGACGAGCGACGGTGGCCGATCCAGCGACTGACCGAACCGCAACGTGACTCGTCGATGCGAGTCTTTGATCTCGTCCATCGACGAGGTCAGCATGATCCGCCCTTGGTGGATGATCGCCACGCGATCGGCGACTCGCTCGACTTCATCCAGCAGATGCGACGAAAACAAAACCGTCCGCCCTTCATCAGCGATCGTCCGGATGATCGCCCCAAGAATGTCGCGTCGCACGACGGGATCAAGCCCCGAAGACGGCTCGTCCAAGACGAGCAACTCCGGCCGGTGAGCCAGCGCGACGAGCAGGCCAGCGCGTGCTCTCTGGCCGCGCGAGAGATTCTTGACTCGCGCGTTCGCGTCGAGATCGAACGCCTCTCGCAGTTCTTCGGCGTAACGCTCGTCCCAATTCGGAAAGAACGCTTGCGTGTACCGCATCAGTTCTCCGACGCGCATCCAGTTCGGCAGGTCACGATCCTCGGACAGATAGCCGATACGGCCCAGCGTGCCGATGGGATTCTCAACCGGATCAAGCCCGAAGACTCGCACGCTGCCCGATTGGGTCTTGAGCATTCCCAGGATGTGTTTGATGAGCGTCGTCTTGCCGGCTCCGTTGCCGCCGATCAAGCCGAACACGCCACCGCGCGGCACGGTCAGCGAGAGGTCATCGAGAGCCGTCTTGTTGCCGAATTGTCGAGTGACTCGGCGAATTTCAACAATGGGCGGAGCGGAAGAGGGAAATGGTTCTGGCATGAGATCACTCCTCGTTGCGAGTGGCTTGCATCGCCGAA
>CAZILR010000256.1:0-7388 GCA_964539995.1 uncultured Planctomyces sp. | reverse complement strand
CCGCTGGTCGATTCGGCGATGTACGAACTCGAAGGCCGCCTGACGACAATCATCCCCGGTCGCTCGCCGTGTCTGAGTTGTCTGTATCCAGAGCCGCCGCCGAACTGGAAACGCGAATTCCCGGTCTTCAGCGCGGTCTCCTCGACCGTCGGCTCGCTGGCAGCAATGGAGGTTATCAAACTCATCGCCGGCCTCGGCGAACCACTCACCGGTCGGCTGCTGACGTTCGATCTGCGAGACATGACGTTCCGCACGGTTCCCATTGCTCGGCAACCCGACTGCCAGGTGTGCGGAGTTGTGTCGCTGCGATAAGGTGCCCGTTGTATTCACCCCACCGGGCTTGTCCCGGTGGCTCGCGGGATTCTGCACTACTCAGTGATTCGTTGCCGTCGAGTCGTGCAAAATCCCGCGAGCCACCCCGGCAAGCGGGGTGGGGTTTTCCGTTTCAGGGGAGTCTCACATGCTCAAGATCGCGACTTGCCTGCTGCTCGTCATGGGATGTTTTGCGACCACTCATGCCGCCGACTGGCCGACGTACCGCGGCGACTCGGCTCGCAGTGGCTACACGGCGGAATCGCTGCCGAAGAAGTTGTCACACGCTTGGACTTATCGGCCGCTGCACGCGCCGCAGCCGGCTTGGCCGCGTGATGATCGGATGATGTTTGATCGGGCGCACGAGGTCGTCGTGTCGGGCGGACTGCTGTTCTACGGCAGCGCGGCGGATTGCCGAGTCGTCGCGCTCGATGCGGTGACGGGACAGGAGCGCTGGACGTTCTTCGCGGATGCGCCGGTGCGGTTTGCTCCGGCGGTGTGGCAGGATCGCGTGTTCGTTGTCAGCGATGACGGAGCGATGTATTGCCTCAACACGGCTGACGGAACACTTCGGCAAACGTGGCGTGGCGATCCGAGCAACGAGTTGATTCTGGGGAACGGTCGCATGGTCTCTCGCTGGCCGGCTCGCGGCGGGCCGGTGATTCGAGATGGCATCGTCTATTTCGCGGCGGGTGTGTGGCAGTCGGAGGGGATCTTCATCCGAGCCATCGACGCGAAGACTGGCGAAGAAGTCTGGCGAAACGACGAGGCGGGTCGCATCTACATGCCGCAGCCGCACGGCGGAGCGATGGCCGACAGCGGCGTGTCGGCTCAGGGGTATTTAGTGGCGACCGAGGATCAGTTGCTCGTGCCGACTGGCCGAGCGGTCCCGGCGGCGTTTGCACGCGACGACGGCAAGTTTCAGTACTACCACTTGCAGGCGAATGGACACGTCGGCGGAACTCAGACGGTTGTTGTCGGCGAGCACTTCTACAACGGCGGCTCGACGTTCAACGTGGAGACCGGAGCGTTGGTGACGAAGCTCGGTAGCGGATCGGTCGCGGCGATGCCGGACGGAATCGTGTACGGCAGCAAGAAGGACGTGCGCGTGCTCAAGCTGGCCGAGAAGACCGCGCCGGATCGCAAAGGCGTCCCGACGAAATCGCTGGAGCATCAAGTCGTCTGGTCTCTGGCCGGAGTCGATGGCAGCGCGGCGGTGATCGTCGCGGGTGACTCGATCATTGCGGGGGGCAGCACGACCGTGACGGTCATTGATGCCAAGTCGTATCAAGCCGTATGGTCCGCGCAGGTCGATGGCGTGCCGCACGGATTGGCGGCTGCGAACGGACGGCTCTACGTCAGCACAGATACAGGTTCGATTTACTGTTTCGACGGCGAGCGGCACGACGCTCCGGCCGAGATCAAACCGCCGCAACAAGAATCGCGCGTGACCGACCGATTCGCAAAGGCGGCCGACGAGATCATCCGCCGCACCGGGGCCAAAGAGGGCTTTTGTCTGGACCTCGATGCCGGCGACGGCGAGTTGGCCATCGCGTTGGCTCAGCGGACGAATCTGCAAATCTACGCTCTGTCTCCCGACGCCGAAGCGGTTGCGTCGCTGCGAAAGAAGTTGAGCACGCTTGGCCTGTACGGTGTCCGAATCACAGTTCATCAAGGGGACGCGGAGCACATTCGCTACGGCAAATACTTCGCGGACTTGATCGTGTCGTCGAAATCGCTCGATGCTGGGCCGCTCGAAGTGTCTGCGAATCATCCGCCGAAGCCGCTGCGACCGTTTGGCGGTCAAGTTTGTTCGGGGAAGCTCGGCGAGATGCGCGTCGCCACGCGCGGAGCCTTGGCGAAGTCCGGAAGCTGGACGCATCAGTATTCGGACCTCGGCAACAGTTCGTGCTCGACGGACGAGATCGTCAAGGGTCAGTTGAACCCGCTCTGGTTTCGCGACGTGGATTTGGAAATGCCACAGCGACACGGCCGAGGTCACGCTCCACTGTTTCAAGACGGCCGCATGTTCGTCGAAGGGATCGCGGCGCTGCGAGCCGTCGATGCCTACAACGGCCGCAACCTGTGGGAGTTCGCGTTGCCGAACATTCAGAAGGCGTACAGCGCGGATCACCTGTCGGGCACGGCCGTGACCGGCAGCAACTTTTGTGTGGCGAACGGCAACGTCTTCGTTCACGACAAGCAGCACTGCCACCGCTTGGATGCCGCGACTGGCAAGAAGCTCGGCGAGTTCCCCGCACCGGCTCAGCACGACGGCAAGGCCGGTTCGTGGGGCTACATCGCGAGCGACGGCAAGTTGTTGTTCGGCTCGCTGTCCAACACGCAGCATCAAGTGCGATTCGCCTATGTCCGAGCCGACACGAGCGAACTGTTGGGCGAGTCCTCGACGTTCTTTGCTCTCGATGCCGAAACCGGAAAACTGCGATGGCGGTACGATGCCGAACACTCGATTCGTCACAACGCGATCGCGATTGGCCCGAAGCAGGTGTTCTTGATCGACCGCCCATTGTCTGATGACGACAGGTGGGATGGCTCCGACAAGTCCACGAAACTGCCGCCTGTCAAAGACGTGAAGCACGCTGCCGGCCGCTTGATCGCGCTCGACATCGCGACCGGCAAGATTGCGTGGAAGTCGGACGCCGATGCCTTCGGCACGATGCTGGCCTTCAGCCCAAAGCACGACGCGCTCCTCATGGCGTATCAATCGACGCGATTCAAACTGCCATCCGAAGTCGGCGGACGCTTGGCCGTGTTTCGCGGCAGCACCGGTAAGCCGCTGTGGAACAAGGAAGCCAAGTACGTCACTCGACCGCTCATCAACGACCGCACGATCTACGCTCAAGGCGGAGCGTGGAACCTGCTGACCGGCGAAGATCAACCCTTCACGTTGAACCGGTCTTATGGCTGCGGACAATTCGCGGGATCGAAGCACATGCTGCTGTTCCGTTCGGCCACGCTGGGATATCTCGACTTGTCGCGCGGCTCCGGCGTCGAGAACGTCGGTGGCATTCGCCCCGGCTGCTGGATCAACGCGCTGCCGGTCGGCGGCCTGGTGCTGGTCCCCGATGCCTCGGCCGGTTGTGCATGCAGCTACCAGAACCGTTCGTGGATGGCGCTGTCGGGCAGCAACGACCAGTAGGATGGCCGCCCTCGGCCGTCCGTGCTTGAAGGCTAAATCGTTTAGGACGGCCGAGGGCTGCCATCCTACAAATCGCGGTGCAATCGACTTCAGCGACGCGCCAGCAAGCCGACGAGGACCACAGCACCGGCGAACAGCAGCCCAAGGACGAACCAACGGTCACTAGTAACTTCTGCCGCGAAGTAGCTCTCTTCCTCGAAGATCGGCGACCCACTGGGGATTGGCACCAACTCCGCTTCGCCGGGCGGCGCGACGTTCCGTGTTTGACTGGCTAACAGCGGCACGCCGTCTTGAGACAGCAGCGTGTCCCAATCGGCGGCGAGCAGCAGGTCGAAGCCGGGGTTCTGTTCTTTGACTTCGCACGAACACGCGCCGACCAGAAACGCGGCGGAGTCGTGAATGTTGTCGGCCGTGATTCCCGCGCCGATCAGAGGTAGAAGAGCGCGGCCTCGGCCGAAGACCGGGAAAACCATTGGATCGGAGTACTCCAACAGATCGGATTCGCTTTTCAAAAGCATTGAGATGAGTGGTTGCTCGGCGTCACTACGCGGAACTCGCAACAGTGAGAAGGCGACTTTCAAAGGAGTCGCCGCCAGCAATTTGTCCTCGGACGAATCGGTGAGTTCCGGCAGTTTCAATTTTTGTTCGAGTTGCTTGAGTTGCTCCTGCACGAGCATCGCGGCTGCGTCGTCTTTCTCACGCTGACCGCACTCCAACAGCAACCAGACGGATGTCTGTCCGTCGGCGAGCCGACGGATCAGCTCTTGGCGAATCGGCGAGTCGGTTAGCGAAGTTAAGGACTTTTTGCTGAGCGGTGCTATCCAAAATGGACCGGCGATGCGCAGATGCGCCGGGTAATGCAGTACGAGCGTCGGCATCGTGATGTTGTTTCGTGCCGCGAGCAGATCCTGATCCGTATCGTCGATTTCGCTCACGTCGAGCGTGCGGACTGCCAGATTGAGCTGCGACTTGTCCTGCTGTTCCTCCAGCGGTGCGATCAACGCGCGATCGACGTCGGACAAAGCACCGCGATGAAACACGGTCACGCGGTACGGATCGGGCCGCCAGCGTTCCAGCGCGAAGCGGAAGACCGGCACGTTGCAGGCGTGCGCAGCGGTGATGCCGCTCAGGATGATGAAGGTCACGAGTACGAGCAGGTAGAAGCTGGTTCGGCCAGAACGAATGGCGAATACGGAATGCGGAATACGGAATTCAGAATGAACGAAGATCAATTCATTCCGCGTTCCGTATTTCGTATTTCGTATTCCGCATTCACCTTTGAGTTCTCGTCGCATGGCTTACCAGCCTTCCGATTGAATCTCCACGCCGCAGAGGATGGCGGCACGGAGCTTCGAGGATGTCGGCTTCAGTTCAATCACGAGTTCATCGCCGATCTGCACACCGGACAGTTGTTTGACCAACCCGCGGTTACGGCCGCCGGCTTCCTTCACGACATCGAGCGAAACCAACGCCGGCTTGCCTTGCAGGCTGACATTGAAAACTCGTTCGCCCGGTTGCACGTCGTCCGGTTCGGCGAAGTGCAGCCACACGGTGTAGGTTCGCGGCTGTTTGTTGGACGTGCCGAGTTTGACTTTCAGCGAGGTCAGCCCTTTCACACCCGAAGCGGCGACCCAGTTCAAACCGTCTCCTTCGATCTGCGAACTGTGACGGCGAAACCACTCCGGTTTCTCTGGAGCGATCGCGACGTCGATGGTTGGCGAGGAACCGCCGACGCTGGGGTATTCCAGCCAGAGCGTGCCGTCGTCCGCTTTGCGGTCTCCCGGCGCTCCGAGATTGATGCCGACTCGACGCACCGGCTGCTTTGGTGTTTGCGAACCGAACGACGTCCACTCCTCGGCGTCCGGCGTGTGGATCAACGCCAACGACGTTTGATTTTGGTAGCTGCACACGCAGGTCCGCGTGTAATCGGGCGCGGTGAGCACTCCGCCGGCGACGATCAGGTTGTTCGTGCAACTGGAACGGAAACCGCCGAGGTTTCCGGTGCCGCCGTCGTTGCAGAAATCCAGATACCCCGCCGCGCCGGAGCGGAACGTCAGCAGATGCTCGGACGCCATCGGCGTGTTGCAGCCATAGTTGCGAGTCCATGTCCATTCGACCGGCTCGCCGCTGAGCGGGTGCTCGCGCAGCTTCGGCGTTCCGGTGAGCAGATCGCAGGCGTTGCCGGCCATCAGGATCGTGTCGTGATGAATCATCGCCGGGCCGGTGAAGGTCTTGCTGGACCACAGCACATGGCCGTTATTTGCGCGATAGGTCCGCATCCCTTTCGGTTCGTCGCCGAGTGTGTCGCGCGCGGTGCGGCCCGCTTCAACGAGCACATCTCGCTCGGCGGAGTAGCTCAGCCAGGTGCCGAAGACGTCCTCTTCGGTGCTCCAGAGTTCGCTGCCAGTCTTGAGATCGAACACGACGAGTCGCGGCTTGTGCTTCGGCTCTTCGCCGCGACGTTTCAAACGCGACACCTCCGCCCCCGACGGTCGGTCGATGCAATACATCCGGCCGCCGCCGAGGCAGATCGCGTTGTGACGAAAGCCGCTGAGAGCGGTCGCGGTCCACAGCACCTTGCCGGTCGAGCGGTCCATCACCACGAGGCTTTTGCTCGACACATAATTGTCGTCTTCAATCTTGACCAACTTCTCGGCGGCGGTGGTTGCCGCATCCGCGACGACTTTCGCTTTGGACTTCTTGTTGTCGTCATCATCGTCACTGCCGCCCGGATTCTTCGACTTGCTGGAATTCTTGAGCCGCGTTGGATCGAACACCGGGTCGGCTCCACCGATCAGATAGTCGCCATCGACGTTGAGATAGCCCCACAGCGGAGCCGCCTTCGCTCCCGACGGCTTGGGCAACGAGAACTCGGCAACCTTCTTGCCCGTGACGGGATCGAGCTTCACGCAGCCGTGGCGATACGCGACGTAAATGCCTTCGGGCGTCGCGATGTAGTTCGTTCCGCTGGCGTTCGCTCCGGGCTGATGCGCCGTGTTGTCGTACAGCGCACCGACTCCGGGCAGCGGAGCTTCCCACAGCACGCGGCCGGTGTAGATGTCGAGCGCTCGCAGCAGATCGACTCCTTCGATGAACATTCGACCGTCCACGACCTGCGGCTGCGGGCCGTGTCCGTGCCGCGGCAGGATCGCATCGTTCGACGAACCGCCGAACCACAACAGTCCGAGCGGCGCTTTCACGAGCTTGTCTTTCGAGACCCGCGTGTTCGCCGCGTCGGCGTGCTCGTGAGTCCAATTCGCACTGTCCGGCAACGCGCCTTCGCGAATGAGCAACGTCCAATCGCCGGCCGTTTTCCAAACGGCATTCTTGGCGAGCCGGGCGGCGTCAGCATCCGGACTGGGCGACGTCGTCCGGGGGCTGACGCCCGCCGGCTCGCCTTGTGATGTTGGGAAACACGCCGCGCCGCCGTAGGGCCGCAGCGCGGCGAATGTTGTCTGCTGGAATTTGTTCGTCTCGTCGTCGGACAACGACGGCGACGATTCAGCGACGATCAAGTTCGCCAAGTATGGCGGCAGCGGAGTTCGCCGCGAATCGCCGACGATGACGGAGACGCGATCGCTCAGGCCGAGACTTCGCAACTGTTCGCGGAAGGCGTTCGCCTTCGTCGCATCGGATTCGATGACGACGATTCGCAGCGCGGTCTGTCGCGCGAGTTCTCGCACGAGTCCGCCCGATCCGACACCCCAGGACAGGCAGTAGCCCTGATCGGCGCGCGTCGTCTTGAGGAGGTCGCCGACATTCTTTGCCCAAGCTTCATCCGCAGCCAATGGCTGAATCACGAGGTCGTGCCGCCGCGGCAAGTAACCCGAAGCGTCAGCGAGGGCGGGCGCTCCAGAAGACTTTGATTCGGCAGTCGGCGTGTCTTGGAGTGTTCGCCCTCGCTGACGCTTCGGGT
>CAZILR010000255.1:5082-7427 GCA_964539995.1 uncultured Planctomyces sp. | reverse complement strand
GCTTACCGATTGCGGCGATAAGAATGTCAGCTTGGCGCACAATCGAGGCCAGTTCGCGCGTGCGGCTGTGGCAGATCGTGACTGTCGCGTCGGCGACCGCTCCGCGTTGGACCAGCAACATCGCCATCGGCTTGCCGACGATTTCGCTGCGGCCAAGCACCACCGCGTGCGCGCCGGCAGTCTCAATCTTGTATTCGGCGAGCAACCGCTGGCAGCCGGCGGGTGTGCAGGGGAGGAATCTTGGTCGGCCTTGAACCAACAAGCCGACGTTGTGCGGGTGAAAACAATCGACGTCTTTGTGAGCGACGACGGCGTCCAGAATGACTTGCTCACGAATGTGCCGCGGCAGCGGTAACTGCACGAGGATGCCATGCACCGTCGCATCGGCGTTGAGTTGCTCGACGACCAACAACAGCTCGACTTCCGTCGTCTCCGCAGGTAGCCGATGCAGTGTGCTCTTCAGCCCTGCCCTCTCGCACGCCTTCTGTTTGTTGCGAACGTAAACCGCGCTGGCGGGATCGTCGCCGACCAACACGGCGACCAGGTGCGGCACAATCCCCGTCGCGTTCTGAAATCCTGCCGCATCGCTCGCGATCTCCGCGGTCATTCGCGCGGCGACCGCCTTGCCGTCCATCAAAGTCGCAGGCATAAATGCTCCTGATTTAAGATTTCCAAATTTGAGATTTCCGATCTCAGTGGGCGAATTCGAGCAACCACAGCGTCCCCTGCAAGGCTGCGGCGGCGAAGACTCCGGCGAGCAGGTCGTCGGCCATGATGCCCCAGCCACCAGGAAGTCGTTCAAGCCGGCGGATGGGCCACGGCTTGGCGATGTCGAACACTCGAAACCAAATGAAGCCGATCACGGCGGTCATCCAGGTGACGGGCATGATCGCGAAGACGATCGCGAACGCGGCGATCTCATCGCAGACCACGCAGCCGGGATCTTCGAGTCCGTAACGCCGAGCCGTTCGCTGTGCGGCAGCGACCCCCAACAAGATTCCGGCGACCGCGACGATCACGCCTTCAGGAATTGGCCGCGAAAGCGACTGCCAACCCGCAACGATCAGCGGCCCCAGCAGACTTCCGAACGTCCCCGGAGCTTTCGGAGCGAGGCCGACTCCGAATCCCGTTGCATACAGCCAAGCGAGGCGGTCGAGCAAGCTCATGTTTTGATCGCCGAGAGGCTCTCTACTCATGCTCAATTACCGAAACTACACTTGGCCTCATCTCGAAACCACAAGGGAGAAATTCATGTCGGACGTGCCGGAGCTTAGCAAGATCGAACATCTCAAGGCAGGTAGCCGCCAACTTCGCGGCAACATCGCCGAGGAACTCCTTTCACTCGAAACGCCGTTCAGCGAGGGGATGGAACAGCTTCTGAAAAATCACGGTACTTATCAGCAAGAGAACCGTGACGGTCGCGGTACTGGTGCCGCGAAATCCTACGGCATGATGGTTCGCACGCGCGTCCCCGGTGGCAAAGTCACGGCTGCGCAATTTCTGTCCGAGTTAGATCTGTGTGACCGCTTCGGCAACGGAACGCTGCGGGTCACGACTCGACAGGGCTTTCAGCTTCACGGCGTCCTGAAGGGAAACCTCCGCGAGACGATTCGCGAAATCAATCGCATCAAGCTGACCACTCTGGCCGCGTGCGGCGACGTGAACCGCAACGTCATGTGCTGCCCGGCTCCGATCAACGGCAACTCGATTCGCCACGACATCCAAGCGTTGTCTGATCGCATCGCCGAGCACCTGCGTCCACGCACGAATGCGTACTTCGACCTCTGGTTGCGCGACGAGCAAACCGGCCAGGAAGAAAACGTCGCGGACTTTCAGCCGGTCGAAGAGCCCGTCTACGGGGCGAACTATCTGCCCCGCAAATTCAAAATCGGGATCAGCCTGCCGGAGGACAACTGCGTCGATCTGCTGACCTATGACTTGGGCTTCGTAGCGATCCACAACGGCAGCACGATCGAGGGCTATAACATCTACGTCGGCGGCGGTCAGGGGATCACGCCCGCGAATAAGAAAACATTCGCGACGGTCGCCAAGCGGATGGCCTTTTGCTCGCCGGAGGAAGCGGTCGAGGTTGCGGGCGCGGTCGTCAAAGCGTTCCGCGACACCGGTAACCGCTCCGACCGAAAGCTCGCGCGGCTGAAGTATGTCGTTGCCAGTCATGGCCTCGACTTCTTCCGCAGTAAGGTCGAAGAGCACCTCGGCCGCAAGCTGGCCGAAGCGCGTGAGGTCGAGATCACCGGAGTCGATGACCACATGGGCTGGCACGAACAAGGGGACGGGAATCTGTTTCTCGGCATCAATATCGAGAACGGCCGCATCAAGGATGA
>CAZILR010000255.1:0-5072 GCA_964539995.1 uncultured Planctomyces sp. | reverse complement strand
TACCCGGCCATGCCGGAGGTCGCGCAGCTGTACGCGATCCTCGGCAAGTACGGCATGAACACGCGACTGACGGCGTTGCAAGGTGTCATCCTCTGCGACATCAAGCCGTCTGATCGAGCGGAGATCTCGCGAATGCTCGCCGATCACGGAATGGCTGCGGCCGAAGACTTGACCCTGATCCGCCGCTACTCGATCGCCTGCCCGGCGCTCCCGACCTGTGCCCTTTCGGTCACGGAGTCCGAGCGAGTTCTGCCGCGAGTGATCGACGATTTGGAAGTCGAACTGCGCAAGCACGACCTGATCGGCGAGCGGATTTCGGTCCACATGACCGGCTGCCCGAACGGCTGTGCTCGGCCCTACACTCCGGACATCGGCTTGGTCGGCAAATCGCGCGGCAAATACACCGTCTATTTAGGTGGCAATGCTGAGGGAACCCGATTGGCATTCCTCTTCAAAGACCAAGTCCCGCTGGAAGAAATCGCGCAATCGGTATCACCGGTTCTGGCCTATTACAAAGCGGAACGACAGGAGTCGGAATCGTTCGGTGATTTTTGTCACCGGAAGGGCTTGGCCGATCTGCAAGTGCGGAGCGGATCGAATTGAACGAAGGGGTTGCCGAAAGTTTGCTCGATTCGCCTTTGACCGAGGGTTTTTGGCCTGCGTAGGATATTCGAGCGGCTAAGCTCAGCCTGGCGAACCGATCGGGGTTGCCGGAAGTTCAGGCTGTCTGAAAATCTTGGGAGATGTGTGTCATGGTTTCCCCAAAATGGCTTTCGATGCTGATGGCAGGTGCCTTGGCGTTGGTAACGGTGACGTCTGAAATTGCTCAGGCTCAGGTCGTCCCGAACGATGTTTCAAATCCCGCTTCGGACGCGGGCATTCCCACATTGCTGACGGGCGTGAATTCGATCATTCGCGCACAAGACTTAGCCGTGTTGCAATTCGACTCGTTGCTGGACCCTTCCAATGGGGCGGATCCGGCTCGATTGTCGGCCGCCGCACAGAGCATCCGCACCAATCACATGGTGGCTCAGCAACAAGTGGAGTTGGCGATTCTTTATCTGCGATCCAATGAAGCCGAGATTATCGCCGGCAACAATGAGCCATTTAACCGAATCTACGGCAAGAACACCGTGCGACAAAAGGTCGCGATTCTGGCACCCGTTCCATTGCCCGGTGGCTTCAATTTGGCAAGCCCCTCGTTACTTCAGGCTCGCCCGCAAGCGGGTGGAGGAAACAATCAGGCTCCACGGATCTCGGTCGGGACGCTGCTTCGAGCCGGCGATTTCTTGTACATGCCCGATCCGACGAGCAATGTGGGAAGCGCGAATACCCAGACCACAACCAATAATTTCACACGGACACAATACCCAAACCTCTCCACGACCCCCGGATATGTGGTGAAAATTGCGGCGGTGATCCGAGGTGGCATCAATGCTCAAGGGGGCGGCAACAATCAGAATCAGAACCAGAACACCGACTTTGTCTTGGATCCGAATTTTGGCAATGTTCAGACGGGACAGACCGCGTTGAACAACCTGACGGCTTGGCGAATCGTTCGCTTTGAAGAACGGGACGACCCGACCATCTACTTTCAGGTTCTGGCGACCTACACAGCGATTCGCGAAGCCTTGGCTGGCTACGATCCTTCTCAGCTAAGCCGCGGTGCCCAAACTCAAAATCGGATTCAGTACTCGCGAACATTTCGGTCGATTGGACCACAGATTTCCGCCGCAGGAGTGAGCACTGCGGGCTTCTACGCCAACGGGCAGGCCGACTTCACCCAGTTGGATGCACTTGTTGCCACCAACCTCGGCATTAATGGCCGAGGGGCCGATCGCTTGGTCCGCCAAGCCGGCTTGTCCTTGTCGGATTCCCACTACCATCTGGATCGCTTGGAAGACCTCGGTGATTCCGCGATCACCGCAGATCGCAAGGGACAGCCGGTGACGCCTTTGTTGTGGACGGAGGACAACGACCTGCCGTTGACCTTTAACACTCGAGTTCAAGTGGCTGGAGCGACCAATGAGGATCGCGCGTACTTTCGCGATCGACAGACGATTTTTGGTGACTACTTGAACAATCCGAATTACACCGGAGACGGAATTTACAACCAGTTCGTCGGTCGAGCATTCCTGGAAGAGTTGCTGCTGCACGCTGGAGCTTTTGAAGAGGTCGGCGTCGCCTCGACAACGCCGTTGCTACAAGGCATTCGGCAGCGGCGCAGTCCCGCAGGCGGAATTAACCAGTTCACATCCGGCTCTGCCAATGCACCCGCTCTCCCCCAATTGGAGCAGGCCAATATCCCGGAGACCGGGACTCCCACGGAAGGCAAGACGCTCCGAAAGTGGCAGATGATTCTTTCTTCGTTCGCCGAATGGAGCGACAGCGCAACGAGATCGACCGATCCCCGCAATCCTTCGACGTTCAACTCGGCATTCTTGGGTCTTTTGGATTTGAATGGCGGAACCGGTTTGCCATCACTCCGCGCCAGCGATGCGACGAGCTACTCTCTTTTCGCGGACTTGTTGAACTCGTCAAACTCAGGCGGCATTAGCTTTAACCGGATCGAGCCGATCGGTAAACGAGGCAATGCGGGATTCAATCCGGTCGTCCCCTCGAATTGATCTGACGCTCGCTGATCATTCTGATCTCCACACAAGAACTGCTCGCCTCCGGCTTCGGGGGGCGAGCAGTTCGCGTTTTGTGGCTACGCGAATCGCAGACACTGTGGGCAGTCGGTTCGAAGGTCGCTATTCTGCTCGTTGGCTCGTTTTGATCGGAAATCGAAGACCGCTCCAAGAGTTAAGGACTGTTGACATGACTGCCGAAATCAAGATCACCGCTGAACCTCTCTCTGTTCCCGCCATGTGCCGGTTCACAGTCGATCGGCCAGTCTATCCTGACCAAGCCTATTTCTTCGGAAGCCGAGAGGCCGCAGAAGGTTCGCCGTTGGCAGAACGATTGTTTGCCATTCCTGGTGTGGCCGGATTGTTGATTTCGCATCAGCGGCTGACCGTCACGAAACGAACCCCGGAGCCGTGGCAAGTCATCGGCAAGCAAATTGGTGCTGCCATTCGCGAGCACATCGTGACGGGGCTTGATGCGGTCAATCCAGAACTGCGCGAACATCTTCCGTCCGCCGATGTCATCCGCGAGAAAGTGCAAGCGGTCATCGATCGAGAAATTATGCCGGGCGTTCGCAGCCACGGCGGCGTGATTCGGTTGCTCGACGTTCAGGGCAACACGGTCTTTCTGCAAATGGGAGGCGGATGCCAAGGCTGTTCGTCCGCAGACACGACGTTGAAACAAGGCGTCGAAGTTGCGATTCGTAACTCGGTCCCAGAAGTGGGCGAGATTCTGGATACGACGGACCACGCGGCGGGGCGAAATCCGTATTACACGGCAGCCGGACATCAGCATTAGCGGATTCCGAGACTCCGGATCGTTAGTCGCTCTGCCTAGATTACCTCATCGGCAAAGTCAGCGGCTTCCAGATATTCGCTTCAAGTCCTACGCCGATTGCGGCCGATACGGACGAAAAGGCTCGGTGCATCGCGCGGATGCTCCGTCTGATGGCGTTTGCTGCCGTCGGTCGGACTCCTGTGCCCGGCCGACGGAGATGTTCCCATGAAGCCGCTTCTTCGCATGGTCTGCGGGTTCGCCGCGCTGGCGTGTTCGACGCTGGTCTTTTCCGCGGAGGCGTGGGCTCAGCAGCCCAACGCGATCTTCACCAACCAGCCGGGGTTTCGGATTCCCTACCGCTTCGACCAAGCGGAAATGCGGCGGCTGCGCGCCAAAGAGATTCGACTCTTCCTGTCTCGGAACGGTGGACTCGAATGGCAGCATGTGCAAACGGTTGCTCCTGAGGCGGGTCGCTTTGACTTCAAGGCTGCGGTCGATGGTGAGTATTGGTTCGCAGTCCGCACGCTCGACGGCGCGGGCCAACTTCATCCCGATGCGAATGTGGTTGAGCCTGGTTTGGTCGTGAACGTCGATCGCACCGCTCCTGATTTGCAGTTGCTGTTGCAGCAGTCGGAAGCGGGAAAAGTGCAACTCTCGTGGAGCGTTTCCGACGCGAACCTCGATCCCACAAAGCTGACTTTGGAGTTCTCGCAAGGGGGGGCCAACTGGCAGCCCGTCAGCGTGAAGGCTCAATCCGCAGGACAGACGAGTTGGAGCGTGCCGAGCGGCGGACAAGTTTCCGTGCGTGGTTCGGCAACTGATCGAGCGGGGAATGTTGGATCGGCACAAACCGCAGTGGTCGTCCAAGCGGGCGGACTGGGTGGACCGATGCGAAAGCGTCCTGACGCCTCCGACTACACTCAACCGATCGCCGGCAACAGCTTGTCGCCGTCACCTGAGCCAGCCCCCAACTTTCCATTCGGTCCATCCGCGAACAACAGTGTGGCCCCACCGCCACCTGGTGACCCATTCTCAGCATTCCCACCACCGAGTAATCGTTCTAGTTCGCCGACGCAGGCCCCGATTCAATTCCCTAGCGAGTCGAAGGTCGCCAACTCATTTCCACAAACTTCCGCGGCTTCCACCGTTGGGCAAGGCCGGGTCAACACGGCCGAATGGGGTTCGAATCGCAGCCGCTTCAACTCGAACGGCCGCTTCCGTGCGGTGAAGTCGCATCGATTCGAAGTCAACTACCGCATCGACGATGTTGGGCC
Source organism: uncultured Planctomyces sp. (assembly GCA_964539995.1). GTDB lineage: Bacteria > Planctomycetota > Planctomycetia > Planctomycetales > Planctomycetaceae > SXKJ01. The sequence goes on along the minus strand of CAZILR010000255.1, from coordinate 393 downwards.
ATCCGGCGTCAGCGCTGTCGAACTGTTCGTCACTCAAAACAATGGCCAGAAGTGGTTCAAGTACGGCGACGATCAAGACAAGCAAAGCCCGTTCATCGTCGAGGTTCCTGAAGACGGCCTCTACGGTTTCGCCATTCGAGTCCGCAGCGGAGCTGGCCTCGCCGATGATCCGCCGCAGACGGGTGAAGAACCGTCGGTGGTCATCGTGGTCGATCGCACTCCGCCACAAGTGCAACTGCTGCCGATGCAGCAAGGAGCCGGCGGGCAGATGAACAAGATCACGATCAGTTGGCGCATGGCCGACGACAATCCCAGCGATAAGCCCGTCTCGCTGGCGTACTCGGCCAATCCGAACGGACCGTGGGAACCCATCTGCGGCTGGCAACCGGACAC
>CAZILR010000254.1:0-7428 GCA_964539995.1 uncultured Planctomyces sp. | reverse complement strand
GCGATCTACGACACGATGCAATACATCAATTGCGATGTCGCGACGTACTGCATCGGCCAAGCCAGCAGTATGGGAGCCACTCTGCTCACCGCCGGTTGTGCCGGCAAGCGGTTCGCGCTGCCGAACGCTCGCATCATGATCCATCAGCCGCTGGCCGGAATGCAGGGCACGGCCACTGAGCTTGAAATCCATGCCAAGGAAGTGATCAAGGTCAAACGCCGGATGAACGAAATCCTGATGAAGCACACCGGCAGAACGCTCGACGAACTGCAAAACGACACCGATCGCGACAACTTCATGACCGCTGAAGAGGCCAAGAACTACGGCCTCATCGACCATGTTCTCAGCAAATTGCCGGCGAAGCCCGGCGAAACAACGTAGCCATCACCGCTCTGCGTGATGAGCCGAATGTTGCCGACGGTCTGAATCGTTTCGGAACTTTGACCGTTGTGAAACCCTCGGCTCGTCACGCGGAGCGATGACGGCTACGTTCGGAGCCATCACGGATGAGGCTCAGTTTTCGACTGCTGCCGCTCGCCCTCATCGCCGCCTCTGGCTGCGCGAGCCGAGGCAATGTCGATCTGCTCGAAGCCCGGCTTCGGGATCAGGAAGACCAACTCCGCTCACTGCACACGCAGGTGGATCGGACGAATTCTGAACTGACTGCAGCGCGGCGTTTGAACGAATCGCTCAAGCAAAAGATCGTGCAGCCGGCCAGCCACGACGAATCATTTGAACTCAGCGAGACGCACTTTCAGATCACGGGTTTGAAGATCAATCAATTGCTGACCGGTGGCTTCAACCGCGACGGCCAGCCGGGAGACGATCAAGTCACGCTCGTCTTCGCCCCGATTGATCGGCGCGAGCAGCCGGTCCAAGTGCCCGGCCGCGTGGAATGTGAACTGCTCGATCTCGCACGAACGGGAGAGCAGCAACGTCTTGGACTCTGGACGTTTGACGCGACGAAGACTCGCGCCGCATGGCAGAAGACGCTCGGCAGTTTTGGCTATCGGTTGGAGCTTCCGTGGCAGACGCTGCCGACTTCCGATCGCCTTGAACTTCGTGTGCGATTCGATTCCCAACACGGCGACCGCTTCGAATCCTCGGCCCCGATCCAGATCACGTTGCCGCGGTCCACTCTCGGCGCGGACCAGCCGATGCCGTAATCTGACGTGAGGCACGTTGGAAAGCTTCATGCGACGAATCCATTTTCTCTGTCTGATTGGTGCGATCGTCTTCGCGATGAACGTCGCGATTGCCGATGACCCTCCAGCCGCTCCGAAGTCGGCAGTCCCCAAGGCGTCACCAGACGAAATCGAACAGTGGATTCGCGATCTGAACGCTCCCGAATTCGCGAAACGCGAAGCCGCGACTCGGCAATTGATCATTGCCGGCCCGGAGGCCACGGAGTTGCTGGTGAAGGCTGCGCAGTCCGGGAGTCTCGAAGCGACCTGCCGCATCACAACGATCCTGCGGACGTGGTACACGTCGGGCAAGGACGAACTCATCGACCCCGCCGAAGTCGCCTTCGAGCAACTCGTCGAATCGAAGAATCGGCATATGGCCGGCCGAGCGGTCGCGGTGCTGGAACAGTACGCGACCACGATCCGACAAGATCGAGCGATCGCGAAAATCAAACAGCTCGGCGGCACGATCGACGAGTCGAGGTTCGCAGGACGTCTGCGGATTGCTGGCCCCGACGAAACGCGGTTCTTCATGGTCATCTTAGGTCGGAGCTGGCATGGCGGCGATGAAGGGCTGAAGTATCTGCGGCGTGTGAGCGGCCTAACCACGCTGTATCTGCTTCAGGATCAAACGACCGGCAAGATCGTGACCCCCGGAGTCACTCAAGACGCAATCGATGAATTGCGCCGTGCATTGCCGGCGCTCCATGTCGAACCTCGCGGCCCAGCGTTTCTCGGCGTGAAGGCGATGGCCAACGTCACCATCTGCCGCATCGACGAGGTTCCGGCAGGTACGCCCGCCGATCGAGCGAAACTCATGGCTGGAGACGTCGTCATCGGATTCGACGACAAGCCGGTCGCCTCCTTCCAAGATTTGGTGAAGCTCATCGGCACGAAACAACCGGGCGATGTCATCAAGCTCGAAGTGCTGCGCGGTGCCGACGAGAACGAGATGGACGCGCTGGAACGGCTCAAAGCCCAACCCGAATCCGACGCCGCGAAAGAGTACCTCGAAAAACTCCGCGAGCGGATGGGCAAGAAGATCGACGTAACGCTCGGCGAGTGGGGCGCGAAGCCGCCACAACCGTAAATCACTCGACGAGCCACCGAGAATGGTTCATGGCGTCTCACTCACGGCTGGCGAATTCTTGAAGTTGCGTCGTCTGTAGCCCGACCCCTTGTGGGTGGGTCGGTCGATTCGGTGTTTCTCCCCAACGACCGCTGAATCTGGAATCACCCGACCCACAAGGGGTCGGGCTACATGCCGAACACGATGAATTCGCCAGCCGTGACGTCTCGCTGCGCCGATTGACGATTGAGATTCCAGGTGATTAGTCTGCCGCCCGCAGTCGATGGCGATCTGAGCGTGAACGACGGAGAAGAACGGATCGCTCGCTCGCCGCGATTTGTTCAAGGCGACGACTGCTTCAATTCCTGTCGAGTCACTTTTCATGTCCGTCTCTTCTCCGCCAGCGAGTTCTTCGTCGGACGCTTTGGCAAAATTGCGAATCTCGCGTTCCGCGCCGCCACCACGCAGCAGATGGCGAGGATGGCTGATCGGACTGTTCGTGCTTTTGGCGATGGGAGCGGGCGGCATCGCGCTGGCTTCCAAGAACGGATGGTTGGCGGTCGGCGAAAATTGGCTGGCCGTCCCGGAGATGATTCAGTCGCGGCCGGAGGTTCGCCTGTCGTCCGTGACCGTGGAAACCGGCCGATCCGCCGAGGCTCTGGTCGTCGCGACCGGCTACTTGGAGTCTCGTCGGCAAGCCAAAATTGGAGCGCGGGCACCGGGACGCATCGAGTTGGTGAATGTCGAAGAAGGGAGTCGCGTCGAGACCGGCCAGGTGCTGGCGGTGCTCGAACATGCCGACTTGGAAGCATCCCTCGCGGCGGTCACGGCGTCGTTGTTGCGTGCCAAAGCCGCGCTGTCCGAGCAAGAGATCATGATCGCTCAGAGTCAACGCGAATTTGACCGCGCGGAACGACAGTGGAAATCCAAGACCATTTCGGATTCCGAATTCGACGAGAAGAGATTCAAACACGACGGAAACGTGGCACGCCGCGCGTCGCTGGCCGCCGAGATTGCTCTGGCCGAAGCCCGCGTCCGCGAGGCGGAGCAGATGAAGGAGAACATGTTCATCAAAGCTCCCTTCAATGGGACGGTGATCTCCAAAGATGCCGAGGTCGGCGAATCGATTCTGCCCGGCGGCATGGGCGAAGCATCCGGACGAGGCTCGGCCGTGACCGTCGCGGACCTCGAACATCTGGAAGTCGAATGCGATGTCAAAGAAGACTACATCAGCCGAGTGACCCCCGGCCAGAACGCCGAGGTCGCGGTCGATGCCGTGCCGAAGTTCCGCTACCAGGGCCGCGTCCGCAAAATCATCCCGATGGGTGACCGCGCGCGAGCCACCATCAAAGTGAAGGTTGAAATCATCAACGTCGATCCGCGGCTGTTTCCGAACATGAGTGCCACGGTTTACTTCCTGCCCGCCGAGACAGAATCCGCCGTCGAAGCTCCGACGCGCCGAGTCTTCTGCGACACCGAAGCGATTCGCGCCGACGACGCTGGACGTTTCGTGTGGATCGCCGACGAACAGGACCGGATTCGTCGCCAAGATGTGAAGGCTGGCAGCGAACGTGACAAACGCACCGAAATCACCGAAGGTCTGTCAGGCGGCGAACGTGTCGTGATCGCGCCGCCAGGTTTGGAGTCGGGACAGCTTGTGAAGATCGCCAGATAGCCTATTCTGCCTGAGTCACGCGCTCGCGGCGTTGGGTGAGAGAAGTTTAACCCCAACGCCATCGGCGTGGGCAAAGACGTCAAACGACTCTCGCGCACGCCGATGGCGTCGCGGTTATTGACCCTCAGATTGATATTCGCGCGAAGCCAATGGTCCTTTTATCCGCAGTTCGGCTTTGCCATCCGCAGGCACTTGCCATTTGCTGTCGGTTTGATGCCTGCGGATGGCAATGCCGAACTGCGGATGAAACTCAGCCGCGCGAATATCAATCTGACGGTCAATAAACATCCAAGAATCGAGGAGAACCACTTTGTCTGAGGCACACCCTGAAAACGGCGAGCCGGTTGTCGCCGTGCATGACGTCTGCAAAGAGTTTCATCGCGATGCGATCACCATTCCCGTCCTGTCGGGCATCAATCTCGAACTGAAACGCGGCGATTATCTTGCGCTGATGGGGCCGTCGGGGTCGGGCAAATCGACTCTGCTGAATCTCGTCGCGGGCCTTGATCGCCCGACTTCTGGCACAGTGACCGTGTGCGGTCAGAGCTTGGAGAAAACCTCCGAGAGCGCGCTGGCCAGATGGCGTTCGCGGCACATCGGGTTCATCTTCCAGCTTTACAATCTGATTCCGGTGCTCACGGCGTTTGAAAACGTCGAGTTGCCGCTGACGCTGACCTCGCTGTCGAAGCGTGAGCGTCGCGAGCATGTCGAGGCGGCGTTGCAAGTCGTCGGGCTGAGCGATCGCTCACATCACTACCCGCGTCAGCTTTCTGGTGGTCAGGAGCAGCGTGTCTCGATCGCACGCGCGATCGCCACCGACCCGACACTCATCGTCGCCGACGAGCCGACCGGCGATCTTGATGCCAAGTCAGCCGGCGAAATCCTCGATCTGATGGAACGGCTGAATCGCGACTTTCAAAAAACGATCATCATGGTCACTCACGACCCCGACGCGGCGGCCCGCGCGAAGCAAACGCTGCATTTGCAGAAAGGCGTGCTGGTCGAGAAGACGCACGCGGGCCAGGAGTAAACCATGCACATCCTCTTTTACATCTGGCGAAATCTGAAACGGAACAAGCTCCGCACGTCGCTGACGATTCTGTCGGTCGGCTTCAGTCTCGCGCTGATGACGGTGCTCAACGGCTACATGGCGATGCAAGGCGTTTGGGGCAAAGAGGCCGAGAAGAAGCACCGCATCGTCGTGATGAACAGCCAAGGCTTTTCCGGAATGTTGCCCATCTCGTATGTGGATCGCGTCCGCAGCACCGAAGGGATTCAGGCCGCGACGCCGTATGCCTGGTACGGCGGCAACTTCAAAGAAGAGCAGATGCCATTCGCTCAGTTTGGCGTCGATCCCAAGGCCGTGTTCGACGTGTGGGACGAGTTCAGCATTGATCCCAAGCAACTCGAGGAGTTTCAAAAGACTCGCAACGGGTGCGTCGTGGATCGGCGACTGGCGGAAAGACGTGGCTGGAAGATCGGCGAGCGGATTCCACTGCAAGGGACGTTCTACCGATTCAATTTGGATTTGGTGCTGTGCGGCACGTTCGATTCGCCGCAGAACACCGACTCGCTCTGGTTCAACTGGTTGTACCTCGACGAGGGGATGCAGGAGATGAACGCTCCAGGCACGGGCAATTCGGGGACGATCTTCGCGCGCGTCGCTCAAGCGGAGTCGATGGCGAGCGTCTCGCAGAGAATCGACGACCGCTTCGCCAGTTCCGACAACCCGACTCGCACGCAGACGGAGGCCGCCTTCGCTCAGATGTTCACAGACATGATGGGGAACGTGCAGGCTTACATTCGCAATATCGGGTTGGCGGTCGTGTTCTCGCTGTCGCTGGTGGCGGCGAACGCGATGGCTATGTCGATGCGCGAACGGACGACTGAGATCGCTGTGCTCAAGGCGATTGGCTTTTCACGCCGCCGAGTACTCGTGACGATCTTGGGGGAAGCCTGCTCGATCACGTTGCTGGGCGGGATGCTGGGCATTTTCCTCGGCTGCTCTTGCTTGGAATTGCTGCACACTCTGAGTTCGCAAATCATGCCGCTGTCCGTGTTCGAGATGTTTGGCCCGTGGCTGGCGTACCTGCTGGCGACAGCGGCCGGCATCGGCCTCGCGAGTGGCATCGTCCCGGCTGTTCGTGCGGCCCAACTGTCAGTGATCGACGGACTGCGTCGTGTCGTGTAGCAGTAGGATGGCCGCCCTCGGCCGTCCGAGTTTGAATTTTGAGATTTGAAATTTCAAAACAACACAAACACAGGACGGCCGAGGGCGGCCATCCTCCGAAGCGGTTCACCGATGATTCCTGTCAAATACAACGTCCGCAATCTTCGAGTCCGTTGGGTCACGACGCTGATGACCGTCGTTGGCACGGGCCTTGTGGTCTGGGCCACCGTGCTGACGTTCGGCCTGATCGACGGCCTGGACCACGCGCTGCGGATCAGCGGCGATCCGCTGGATCTGATCGTGCTGCGAAAAGGGACCACTGAGGAAACCTCCAGCAACATCGATCAGAAAGTCGCCAAGGAAGTCGCGAACCTCGACGGCATCGCGACGGACAGTTCCGGTCAGCCGCTGTGCTCGTCGGAGTTCGTCACGATTCTGACGAAGCCGCGCCGCGGCAACGGCGGCACGACCAATCTGATCGTGCGCGGATTGCAGGACATCGGGCGCGGTCTGCGTCCCGGTTTCAAGATCGTGCGCGGGCGCGACGTCCGCACCGGCGTCAACGAAGCGATCACCAGCGAACGTATGGCCGAGCGTTTTGAGAATCTCGCCATCGGCGAGAAGCTCGAAATTAACAAGGTCATGTTTGAGATCGTCGGCTATTTTGAAGCGGCCGGCAGTTCCGCCGAATCCGAAGTCTGGACCGACCTCCGTGACCTGACCGGAGCACGACGACAGCCGGAGGCGCTCTCGGCCGTCAACCTGCGCTGCCGCGATAAAGCCGCGAAGACCGCGTTGCTGAAACGCATCCGCGAGGATGAACAATTCAAGCTCGATGCGCTGGATGAGCCGGCGTACTACGAGAAGCAGATGACTGCGTCGATCGCGATCAAGTTCGTCGGCTATGCCATCGGCATCTTCCTGACGATGGGGGCGATGTTCGCCGCCGCCAACACGATGTTCGCCGCCGTCGCCAGCCGTGGCCGTGAAATTGGAGCACTCCGTGCGATCGGCTTCAGTCGCCGCAGCATCCTGCTTTCCTTCCTGTTTGAATCCGTGCTGTTGTGTTTGCTCGGCGGTTTGCTGGGCTGCCTGGCGACGCTCCCCTTGAACGGTCTCTCGACCGGCACGGCCAACTGGGCCACGTTCAGCGAGATCACCTTCGCGTTCCGATTCGGCCCCGGCGTCCTGCTGCAAGGAGTCTTCATGGCCCTGACGATGGGACTCGTCGGCGGCCTGTTCCCAGCGCTTCGAGCCGTGCGCATGCCAATCATCACGGCGCTGCGTGAGACCTGAGAAGCCTACGGCGACTTGACCTTCACCAGCTTCA
>CAZILR010000253.1:0-7442 GCA_964539995.1 uncultured Planctomyces sp. | reverse complement strand
TCGGGATCGTGCGGAAACAAAAAATCGCTGATGACGACCCGCACGGTCTGACGTTTGAGCGGGATCGCGTGCGCATCGAGAGCCTCGCGCAGAGTGCGTGAACCGTCGAACCGCAACGTGTTCAATCCGTTGAGCGACTCGAACGGCAGCGGTTCGAGCGGCGAGCGATCGGTGATCGGAATCAAAGCCGGCCGACCGCCGAGATTGCCCCCCAACAGCGCGAACAATCCCGCGAGTTGCCGAGCGGCTTGTGCCTTCATCGAATCGGATTCGCTGAGCGGTCCTGTCGGATCGACGGAGGTCATCGAGCGGCTCGCGTCGAGCAGAATCTCAATGCGCGGGCTGATCTCTTCACGATACAGCCGCACCATCATCGCGTCTGTCCGAGCATACGCGGCCCAGTCCAGATGCCGGATGTCGTCGCCGATTTGGTACTCGCGGTACTCCTGAAATTCGAGCGAGCTGCCTGTCCCGCGTCCGAGCAACTCGCCCGATCGCCCCGACACCGGCATGCGCGGCAGACCAAGCTGATATCTCGCCGCCGCTTGCTGGACTTCGGGATCGAATCGCATGAGACGCTGCTCCTGGCTCGGTGGCAGAGCGGTTAGGCCGACTGCTCGGCCGGAGCGGCTGGCTGAATCGCGGCAGGAGATTTGGAAGTCGGCGACGGGCTGACGGGGAGTCGCATGATCTCGCGGAAACCAACCCACATGGGCCGCACATTCAACAACAAACCAACCCCGGCTGCGGCTCCCAGGACGATCAACTCGCTGGTCGCGAGGTCGTTCGTGTAAGTCGTGCGACTGACCAGTTCCAACATCACGATCGGATTCATCACCCGCAACATGCGGTACATCCACTCGTACTCGCGCGTACCGAATAGCAGCGGCATGTACGGCACGATGGTCCCCATTGCGAACATGATGAAGATGATGACGCGCACATGCATCGGCCGGACTTCCGCCGACAGCCGCTGCAACGCTCGGCCGAACGCCGCACCCAATCCGACGTAAGCCAGCACATACAGAATGAACGTGATCGTCCACCAACCTTCCCAGCGGGAGGGTGAGAACGAATCCACGAACATCGACCGAATGACCACGGGGGTCAGTACGAGGTGCAGCAGCAGATACAAAAATCCGCGATGCCCACCAGGTAAAAACGCTACTGCCAGCGATCGCAGCAGCATGGTCTTGGGAATTCCTCGCCGCACGCGACGCGAGATGAAATCCGTTTCAGTGGCCGCAAAAAAACCGCAAGTCGCAACGTAGATCAGGCAGAACGTCGCCAGGGCAGCCACATCACCATGACCACCGAAAAATGTTCGGCCCAGCATCCATTGAGCGATCGCGACCATTAACCAGTACAGCACGAACTGCGCCGTGCAAGCCACTCGAATGCCGGTGCTGCGATTGTCCGCGTCGAACGTCAGATGAGCCGTCGCGATTTGTGTGAACAAGAAAAAGAACGACAGTCCCGCCACGACAAATGAACCGACGATCACCCAAAACTCGGCCTCATCGACCGGCATCGTTTCCATCAGCATCACCGGCACGGCGCTGAAAATCATCGAAATGACAAACAGCAGGCCGAGAAAAACCGCTCCCGTCATCAACCCTTGCAGGTGCTTGTTTTGTGGAATCGCCGCCAGCATCAGCGTGAACATCGTCAGGCAGAGCGTCAGCAAGATCGAAATCCCCAGCGCGAACGCGACGAGCGCGACATCGAAGCCTTGCAGCATCGACGTGAACGCGATGAACGGCGCGATGGCCGAATAGAAAATGAAGACTTGCGCCATCGCGCTCCACAGCTTGCCCCAGATCAGTTGCCGAGGGGACAGCGACGTGATGTTGAGCAACTCCAGCGTCGTTTGGTCCCGCTCGTTCAACAAACCGCGATAGGCCGAATACGGCACGACGACGAAGATCGCCAAGGCCAGCACCACGAAGTACGACGTGAACAGGCCACGGCCTGCCGAGCCGAACTCCAGCGAATCTCCCGCCGCCAGCGTGCCGAACACCGAAATCAGCCATGCGGCGATCAGCATCAGCAAGAACGTGACGATGAACTGCCGACTCTTGAGCGCCTGCCGAGTCTCCTTGACGAGAATCGGATTCAGGCGGTCGGACATCTCCTCCAACCAGGCATTGGCTCGGACCAGAGTGCTCACGTCGCGGTCCCTTTTTGCAACCTTGTGGCCCGAACACCTACGTCTGGGAGTTTGGACGTAGGCACTCGAATCTACGCCGGCGTTTTGTTTCTGAGATTGCCGGCCAGGAACGCGGAGGCGATCGACTTCGGAACTTCCGATTCGGCGAGCACGACCTGTGCCCGATTTTCGGCGGTGAGCGCTTTCATCTGCTGTTCGGTGGCGACCGCTTTCGCTCGCCGTTCTTCGGCTTTGGCGCGAGCGACACGCATGTCGGCCTCGGCCTGATCGGCCTGCAAGCGAGCACCTACGTTTTCGCCCACGTCGATGTCCGCGATGTCGATCGAGACGATCTCGAACGCCGTCTGAGCGTCGAGTCCTTTCGCCAGTACGGCGTGCGCGATCAACGTCGGATTCTCCAGCACGTCGAGGTGTGTCTCTGATGAGCCGATCGCCGAGACGATTCCTTCGCCCACCCGCGCGATGACGGTTTCTTCGGTTGCTCCGCCGATCAGTTGATCCAAATTCGTGCGCACGGTCACGCGTGCTCGCACCTTGAGTTGAATGCCATTCTTGGCGACACCGTCGAGCGTCTGACGTCCCGTCCGTTTGACGTCGGGGCAGTCGATGACTTTCGGATTGACGCTGGTCTGCACGGCTTCGAGGACATTGCGGCCCGCCAGATCGATCGCGGCCGCGGTGTCCCAATTCAGAGCAATCTTCGCGCGGTGCGCGGCGATCATTGCCTGGACCACTCGTCGCACATTACCGCCCGCCAAAAAGTGAGCCTCCAGCCCGGACGTCACCACATCCGTCAGACCGGCCTGCACCGCCATCACTTTCGTATCCACGATCACCTGCGGATTCACTTTCCGCAGCTTCATCGTCACGAGCCGAAAAATGCCAATGCCAGCACGAGTCACAAACGCTCGCAACCACAGGTTGAAGAACATCAGAAACATCACCAGCAGCGCCGCACCGATCACCAACGCGGCGATGATCCCACCCATGAGTGCTAACTGATAGAAATCCGGTGGCTTGTCTGGCATGACGTCTCCGATTGCGAAGGGAACTCTGAAAGTGGGTGGCATTGTAGACCTGCTGGCGCGGGTTGCAAACCGGCGGTTCTGGTTGGGAATTCGCCGGGCAGCCGCTATCGTGTCGCCCTCTTCCATGCGACCCTTGGCAAGCCGCACCGAAAACTGGAGACCAACCTCATGAGCGCTGAAGCCCGCATCGCAGAACTGAAACTCGAGCTCCCCAAAGCTCCGAAGCCCGCCGGCACCTATTCGCCAGTCGTTGTGATCGGCGAGCTGTGTTACGTCTCCGGCCACGGACCACTCAAGTCCGACGACACTCTGATCTGCGGCCGAGTCGGTGACGATCTGACCGAAGAGCAAGGCATCGCCGCCGCTCGGCAAGTCGGTTTGGCGATCCTCGCGACGCTCAAGAAGCAGCTCGGCAGCCTGGACCGTGTCGTCCGCGTCGTCAAAGTCCTCGGAATGGTGAACAGCACGGCCGATTTCAAGAATCACCCGAAGGTCATCAACGGTTTTAGCGATCTGATGGTCGAAATCTGGGGCGAAAACGGCCGAGCCGCCCGCAGCGCCGTCGGTATGGGCTCCCTCCCCAGTAACATCGCCGTCGAGGTTGAGGTGATTTTTCAGGTCCATTAAGCACTTGCGGCGTTGAACGAAACCGCTGTTCGTGCCACAATCCCCGCTCGTTTTTCGGCCGAACCGCGAACGGATTCCGTTCCTGAGTCGGATGAACTTCCAGCCTCGCGGTCTGAACGACACTGATTGGGAACGACTTTCGGCGCGGGCAAAGAAAAAATCTGTTTGAGGCTATTGAAACCAACATGGGAATGAAACGAGACAATCTGGAATGGCAGCTCAACCGATCCAACACGGAGCTGTCCGCCTTTGAAAAACAGCTCGATGAAAACGGTGTCGCTGCCGACGCTCGGCCGCGGAACGCGAAATGGCGGAATCTCAGTGCTCGTAGCCGTCAGCTCCGCAAGCGACTGAATGCTGTCACGAAAGTCGAAGCCACCAACCTGGAAGTCTCGCAGCGCAAAGAAGCGAATGCGGCCGAAGCCGCCTCCGCCAGCTAGCCCTTGATGCTGACAGTTGAGCCAATGCCCGTCGGGTGATCGAGTTCACCGCCAGGTGGTCGCGTCCGACTGACGGCTGTTTCTCGGAGAGGTGACAGAGCGGCCGATTGTGCAGCACTGGAAATGCTGTGTCTCCGAAAGGGGACCGGGGGTTCGAATCCCCCCCTCTCCGCCTGATCGACGGCCCACGAGTTCCAACTACGGAACTCGTGGGCTTTTGCGTTTCTGGAGTGCTTTCAGAGCTTCCCTTTTGTGGCGGTGTTTGTGGCGTTTTGTGGAGGGGGAATTCTCTGAAAGGCCAAAGCATGGCAGTCAAACAGAGTTCCTTTCGTGTTGGAAAAGTGCGAGGCGATCTGCGAGGCAAGGTTTGGTATCTGACGTACTTTGAAGAGGGCCGACGTCGCCGGCCTCGTGTCGGATCGGACAAGGATGCGGCCAAGCAGATGGCCGCTCAGATTCATTCGCAATTGGAAACCGGCGCGCCAGCGGCGTTGAGCTTCGAGGCCGTGACTCTCAACGAGTTGCAGGCGAGATGGCTGCGGCATCACGAGCAGGTTTTGCGGTCGTCGGTGCAGACGATCAATCGCTACCGCACGGCGAGCAAGCACCTGTTGGACTTCGTTGAGAAGTCGCGTGTCCCTCGAACGACATCGCATTTTCGGGCACCGCACGCGGAAGAGTTCGTCCGCTCATTACGCACACTCAAAGTGGCACCGAATGGGCACCCTCATTCCCAAAAACGGCCGCTGTTGGATAAGGGGATCAAGTTCATCCTGGAGACCTGCCGCGCGATGTTCAATTTCGCGATGAAGCGGCGGCATTTGTCTCCCTATGCGGAGAATCCATTTTCGGTCATCGACTTGGATCGAATTCCGGTCGAGAATCGTCGGCCGATCTCGGTCTTCTCAGCGGACGAAGAGCGGAAATTCTTTGAGCAGTGCGATGATTGGCAGTTTCCCCTCTTCGCGACGCTGGCCATGACCGGAATGCGGCCCGGCGAGTTGTGTCATTTGTTGCTGCCCGAGGATGTCGATCTGGTCCACAGCCTGCTGATGATTCGGAACAAGCCCAAGCTGGGATGGCAGGTCAAGACTCGCTGTGAGCGAGTCATTCCAATCATCCCGGCGCTTCGCGATCTCTTGTGCCAAGTGATCGGCCAGCGTCAGGCAGGGCCGCTATTCTTGAGACGCCGTTTTATGAGCGGCGCTTTGCCGATCATTGATGAAGCGAGTTCAAACCAACTCGAACGCAAACTGGTTGACCGCGTCTCACGGCGCGAAATCGAACTCCAACGGACGCTGAGTCGTCCAGAGCGGCTGACCTTGTCGCGGCATCTTTGGTCCGATGCCGGTGCCGTGAAGTCCGATCGACTGCGAACGGAATTCCTCCGGATCACGCAAGCCATCGGTCAAGCGCATCAAACGGCACCGAAGGTCTTCCGGCATCTGTTCGCCACGAGCCTGCAAGACGCCAACGTCGATCCACTCATCCGCTGTGAGCTGATGGGACACTCCACAGGTGCGAGTTCCGCCAGCGGGAACGGACTGGGCATGACAGCGAACTACACGCACTCTCGACTCGAAACCAAGAGGAAGCAGTTGGAAGCAGCCATTGAAATTCGTCCCGTTGTCGAACTCGCATCCCGTTGGTGTGCCCGAATGAAGTCCACCACTGCGCAGTCAGTTCCCGATGGCTCGCCGACATCGACGGCCCGTCGAAATGTCGCCGACGTGGAGTTGCAGAGGGTACCGACGGAGCCTCTTTGTGTGAGCTAAAAATCCGCCCAAAAGGTGTCAATATACAGTGGAGCAAACAATGTAACTCTTGAGAAGTGGCTCGACCTCCGATCTTGGCGGCCGGCCGTTCTTACTCATCGCCTGATTTCAACGCCCCATGCTTTGGCAGCGGTTGCCATCGCAGCGGGGCGTTTTCTTTTTGTGGTGTGTGCATTGAAGCATGACGCCTGCCAGAAAGGACTAATCATGAAAGTGCTGGTGATCAACAACGACGGTTCAGGATTCGCGGACTATGTGGACGTGCCGGAGGGCACGACGGTGCGTGAGATGTTCGAGCGAACGGTGAAGTCCGGATCGCCGTCCAACTATTTGATCCGGGTGAACCGTCAGCCGGTGCCACAGGATCAAACACTGCGAGAGGGAGACCGGGTGAGTTTCACGCCGACCAAGATTGAAGGAGCCTGACGCATGGCCCGATCAACGTGTGACGAAGTGTGCGATCAACCATTGAACGATCCAGCCAGCGTCGCACGAACGGGGCGACGTCGATGGGAGATGAGGCAACGTCAACTGTTTCGGCTCGCGGATTTGCTTTGCACGGCGCTTCGGCGAGCGGGCTCGGAACGACCGTTGCCGATACTTCCCGATTCCGCGTGGCAGATGGTCGTGAACTGGCGGCGCAATCTGGAGTTTGTCCAGAACCGCCAGTGGCGCGGAGCGATCGGGGAGTGTCGCCAGGAGCTGGATGCCGCGCTGCACGAGTTGGTCAATCAGGCCAATACCGCTCGGCAACGCTTGCGTGAGATGGACGACGATCATCCTGACGTTCGACTGCGTGACGTGTATGACGAACTGGTCGCGCTGGACGCCGAGTTCGGCGATGTCGAATGGGACGTGCGCGAACAAAAGCTGTCCGTTATCACGGAGTCGATCGAGCTGGAGGACATCGACCTGGGGCCGTTCAAGATCGAACTCGACTGGAGTGACCTCAGCGTCGCCAGGACGTACCGAGTCATCGCCTTGGAATCGAATGCGGCCGCCGGCGATGAGGAGGTGACGCATCCTCACATCCATGATCGGACGCTGTGCGAAGGAGATGGCCGTGTGCCGATCCGCAATGCGCTGCGGCAGGGGCGGCTGTGTGACTTCTTTCTGCTCGTGCAGCAGGTGCTGCAAACCTACAACGCGGGCAGTGCCTACGTCCGGCTCTCGGACTGGGATGGCAAGAGTTGTGCGGACTGCGGCGATACCTGCGGACGCGGCAACTCCAACTACTGCGACTCTTGTGAAATCACTTTGTGCTCCGACTGCGGTGGGATGTGTTCCGACTGCGAGGGGAATTTCTGTGCTGAATGCCGTGGCGTGTGTCACGGCTGCGATAACCGTTTCTGCCGCAACTGTCTTTCCGACTGCGTCGGATGCAAACGCGGCTTTTGTCAGG
>CAZILR010000252.1:0-7465 GCA_964539995.1 uncultured Planctomyces sp. | reverse complement strand
AAGACGGCGGAGTGCTGATCGGCGCGAACACGACGCTCGATGAAATCAACGAGCACGCGCTGGCCGCCGACTATCGCTCGCTGATCGACGTGATCGAGGGCATCCGAGCCATTCAGATCACGGCGCACGGCACGCTCGCCGGAGACCTGTGCCAGCTTCCGCACTGCTGGTACTTCCGCAACGGCCACGGCTTGTTGGCCATGCAAGACGGCGAATCGCTCGTCGCCACCGGCGACAACCGCTACCACGCCATCCTCGGCAACAGTGGCCCGGCGAAGTTCGTATCGGCATCGCGCTTCGCACCTCCCGCGATCGCGTGGGACGCGAAGGTGCGAGTCGTCAGCGGTCAGCGGTCAGTGGTCAGTAGTCAGTTGCCAAAATCAACGGACAACGGACAACGGACAACGGACGTCCTCAAAGAAGAATGGCTCCCGTTGGAGTACTTCTTCCAAACGCCGAAGACGAACTCGCAAGGTGTGACGGTTTTGAAACCAGGTCAACTCATCACCCACGTCTGGCTGCCGAATGCGAGCAACACTCGCAGCGCGACCTACGAAGTCTTGGAACTCTGCGGGCTTGATCAACCGCAAGCCAGCGCTGCGTGCTGTCTTGGAATCGACGGCGGTGTTGTCCGCAGCGCGAAGATTGTGCTCGGTCATGTGGCCCCGACTCCGTGGATCGCTCACGAAGCAGCCAAGTGGCTTGTCGGTCAGCCTCTGACTGCGGACATCGCCGAAACCGCTGGCCGCATGGCTCTCGCGAAAGCGACACCGCTCAGCCACAACGACTACAAAGTCCAAATGGCGGAAACGGCCGTGAAGCGAGCGTTGCTCAAAGCCACGAATCAACTCGGCGAGGTTTTGTGATCGTGGCCGAAGTCCTCTCGCCAAATCTCTGAACTCCAATCTCAGCCCCGTCGGCCGTTCCTGCGATCGACGGGGCTTTTTCATGCGAGGTTGCCATGACTCGTCTTCGTCTGCTCATTATTGGTTTCGGGTTGCTGTTTCCGTTGGCGGTGTGCGACGCCCAGGAACGCGAGCTCAAGGTTCGTGGCGATAAGAAGCGAGTCGAAGGTGACGGCTACTGGATCTACAACGACTTGCCGAGCGGTGTGGCGCGGGCGAAAGAATCGAAGAAGCCGCTGCTGGTTGTGTTTCGGTGTGTGCCATGTGAGGCATGTGCTCAGCTTGATGAAGACGTCGTGCAACGTGATCCGCAAGTCCGAGAACTGCTCGACAAGTTCGTGTGTGTGCGGATCGTCCATGCGAACGGGATGGACTTGTCGCAGTTTCAATTCGACTACGACCAATCGTGGGCGGCGTTTTTCTTGAACGCCGACATGACGATCTACGGCCGCTACGGCACACGGTCGCATCAGACCGAATCGAAGGACGACGTCTCGCTCGAAGGCTTTTCCAAAGCGCTCAGCGGAGCGTTGGAGTTGCACGCTCAGTTTCCCAACAACAAGGCTGTCCTGACGGCGAAGCGTGGACCAACTTCGGAGATCAAAGTCCCGGAGCAATTCCCGTCGTTCAAAGGGAAGTACGGTGCCAAGCTCGATTACGAAGGGAAAGTGGTGCAGAGCTGCATCCACTGTCATCAAGTCGGCGAGGCTCTGCGACTGACTCCGCGCACAGCCGGACAGCCGATCTCGGAAAAAATCTTGTATCCGTACCCGAACCCCAAAATCCTGGGACTCATTCTGGATCCCAAAGAAAAGGCAAAGGTCAAACAGATCACGGCTGGATCGTCGGCCGATCAAGACGGCTTCCGCGAAGGGGACGAGATCGTGACGCTCGCTGGTCAGCCACTGTTGTCGATCGCGGACGTGCAGTGGGTGCTGCATCACGCGGGTGAAACCGGCAAGCTGACGGCGGAGGTCTTGCGAGACGACAAGAGGCAGTCGCTGACACTGACGCTCGCCAAGGGCTGGCGGCACCGTGAGGATATTTCCTGGCGGGCGACCTCGTGGGATTTGAGGCGAATGACGCTGGGAGGTCTGCTGCTGGAACCACTTCCTGAAGACAAGCTGAACGAGCTGAAACTCTCCCGCGACCAACTCGCCTTGCAGGTCAAGCACGTCGGGCAATACGGCGACCACGCGGTCGCGAAACGGGCGGGATTTCTGAAGGATGACGTCCTGATCTCAATCGACGGCGACCGCTCGCCGCTTACGGAATCGGGGGTGATGGCCAGGCTCCTCCAAACCAAGCGTCCAGCGGATCGGATTACGGTAACCGTGTTACGCGGCTCGCAAAGACTGGAACTTCCATTCGCTCAGCAGTAAAAAGGCTCCTCGCCATTCTGGCTGACAAGTCAAAAACGGCTCCTTCGAGCCGAGATTCATATCTCGATTCCGTGCTGAACTCTCTTCGATCGGTTCCTCGTTCACATCGCGAGTCGTTGTGTGCCTTCCATTCTTTGGAGGTCAGGGGTCATGCCTGTCAAAATCCACTTGCTCGCGTGGAAGTTAATGTCGGCAATCGTGTTCCTTGCCACGCTCGCTGCCAGTTCGCTGGTCGCAGGTGATGAGACCAAATCTCCCAGCGCGGACCAGAAGAAAGCGGTCGCCTTGTTCGCGGAGAAAGGGTCGGTGATTTTCATCGACGGTGATTACCAGGTCACACAAATCCTGGGTGGTCGAGACCTGACCAACGAAGACCTCCAGCACCTGCGAGTCTTCACGAAGCTTAAATCGCTGTCGTTGGCCAACTCGAAGATCAATGACGCGGCGCTGGAAACGCTGAAGTCGCTTTCGCAATTGCAATCGTTGAACTTATCGACGGGAGCCGTCTCGGACCAATCCTACGAGTCGCTGAAGAAAGCGCTGCCGAACTGTCGAATCCTGTCACCTGATCGGCGTGGACTCAGCGCTTTCGGGAGTACGACCACGAAGACATCCACCACTCCATCAACGGTAGGGACCGTGCCTCCTTCCGGTTGGGGTGCATTTGAGTTTCCGCCGATGATTCCCGCGCCTTCAATCTCGGCCGAGATTCGTTCGTCCGTCGTGCAGGATCGCCTAAAACTTTCGCCGGAACAGAAACATGAGATTGAAAAAGTGACCGGCCGTGACTTTCAGCGGCAGCAAACGGAAGACGCGATTAAGAAAGTACTGACAGCCGAGCAGAAAACATTGTTGCAGCAAGTCCTGTTGCAGCGAGAAGGGCCGACGGCATTGGTGCTCCCCGAAGTGGCTCAGGATTTGAAACTGACCAGCGAGCAGCGAACCGCGATCCAGAAAGTCATGGATGACCGAAGAAAACAATTGATCTCCATTGGCGATCAACTCCGTGACCGCACGCTGGATTTTCCAAAATCCATGCAAGAAACGAATCGGATCAATACCGAATCGAACGGAAGTCTGCTCGCGATTTTGACGGAACAGCAGCTTCAAACCTGGAACGCCAAGATTGGTCCACCTTTGCCAAGCCCCAAGTTTGGCTTTCCAAGCTCCCAAACCCCGGAAGAAACCGCACGTTCCGTTTTTCGAAATCTGGACCGCAACAGCGATGGGCAGCTCACCGTCGAGGAGTGGCATCGGAGTCGGAGTACACGGACCAAATTCGAGAATGCCAAAATCACTCTGGAATGCCCGGCCAACGTCGAAGCGTTCGTCAAACGCTACCTCCAGTTGGAGCCATCCAGCGGAAAGGCCAATCCGTAACTCCTGCGGACGCCATCTCTGTTCCGGCTCACAACGTGGCCAACGCCGCACGAGCTTTTTGCAACAGCGGCGAATCGGAATCGCGGCTCCCTTTCAGATAGAAAACGCTGGCGGCGAGCAGGTGCGGCCGAACATTCGGGCTCGCATGCGCAAAGTCCTCAAAGGCCGAGACCGCGAACTTGTAGTCGTGCGCGTCCGTTCCTTTGGTGAGGATCAAATGCCGTGCCGCGTCGAAGAACGCAGCAGGGTTGCCTCCCGCACGAGCGTAGGCCAACGTCTGAGCGGCCGCGTGGACTCGATTCTGTTTGAGACCATCGAAGAGAGCCGCCAGATCCGTCGGTGCCGAGTCCGCTGGCGTGAACTCGTCGATGTGTGGCTTGTCGGGCAGCCCATCGCGTGAACGAGCGCCGTCCCGGAACATGGTGATCCACGACGCAGCTTGCAAGAGCGCAAGCAACCTCGTTGCATCGTGACCGCTCTGGCGAAACGTGTAGAACAACGAATTGCAGGCGGTCGTCGCGTGCAGCGTGACAATCGCCGCCTTGCGCATCAGAAGTTCGCTACCGGCGAGCAGAATCGCATCCCACAGCGAACTCGCCGCGACCCCTTTGTTGAGCTGCTCGACGACTGTGGCCGCCGCGTCTTTCGTGTTGGCTTGCCGAAGAGTTTGCAGCAGCGCGGTGGTCGCGGCCGGATCAGGTTTGCCGGCCGCCCATTCCGATCGAACCTGACCAACGAGAGTTCGGTTGTGATCGAACGGCGCAGCCGAATCGCTCTTGCCGCCGTTGAGCAAACCGAAAACCAGCGAACGCAAAACCGGCTCAGCATGTTCCCAGCCGATCAGTTCCAGAGTGCGAAACGCATGCGCGGCGAAGATCGCCTTGTGGCCGATGTTCTGTTGGTCGCGGATGCCATACAGCCAAAGCATCTCCATGACTTCGGCGGCTCCGGACGATCGGCACAAACCGGTGACCGCCACATCAGCGGCTTCGTCGTCCCAGCGATCCATCGCTTCGACGAATCGTTGTCGGGCTTGTGACGGCGACGGCACGGACGACTCTTTGACCGGTGCGAGCGTCCAATCGCCCTCTTTCACGTCTTGAGCTTGTGCGCTCTTGAAGTTGTCCAGCGCCCAAAAGAAGGGCAGCAGTCGATCTGCTGGCGGGGCGTCCAACGCGAGTTGATGCGCCGAGCTGATCGCCATCACCGCGTGAAACTTGAAGCCCACCGGCCGCGGCTTGATGTTCCGAATGCCCGCCAGGAATAACCCGCCGACCAGTTGGCGATACGGCAGCCCTTTCTTCAGCCGCTCAACCGCTTCATCGAGGATGCGTTCACGAGGCGTTTTTTCGATCCACTGGACGACCTCCTCTATCTCCGGTCGGAACTGCACGATTCCGGGCGTGACCTGCAATTCGTCGGCTCGCGCGGGGACGAGCGATTGCAATGCCTGCCATGCAGCGGCTCCGGTAACGACGCTGCCTCCCATACCTTTCAAAAAAACGCGGCGGTCGATGGCGGACATGAGCAGCTCTCCTTCAAATGGACGTGGTCGGAACGAAGCCCCCAAAGCCGTCGGGATTCTATCGCGAGCGGTGGAGGGACCAACAAGGGAGATGAGCGAATGATGTCGCGAGGATGGCTGGCCTGTGTTTGTGTGACGGCGTTGATCTTCTGGAATCGGTGCGCGGCCGCTGATGATTTCGCGGCGGCACGAGTTCACAACTGGCATCAGTGGCGCGGTCCGGAGGCCAACGGCGTCGCTCCGGCTGGCGACCCGCCGATCGAGTGGGATCAAACTCGAAACATGACGTGGAAGGTCGAAATCCCCGGCCACGGAAAATCAACGCCGATCATTTGGGGACAGCGAGTGTTCCTGATCACGGCGGTCAACACCGGCAAAGTCGTCGAGAGCGCGACCAAGCCAGAGGACCAGCCGATGCGGACCTTCGGCATCAAGTTTCCGAACACGCTGTTTCGATTCGTCGTGCTCTGCCTGGATCGCGAGACAGGCAAGACGCTCTGGGAACAGACCGCGATCGAAGAACTGCCGCACGAAGGTCATCACGGAGACAACAGTCACGCCTCGGCCTCGCCGACGACCGACGGCAAATTTTTGTACGTCTCGTTCGGATCACGCGGCGTGTACTGCTTCGATCTGGATGGCCAATTGCAGTGGAAGAAAAAGATCGGCAACGTCGAAACGCGGCTGAGCTTCGGTGAAGCCTGCTCGCCCGTCGTGCATGGCGACGTCGTGATCCTGAACCGCGACAACGAAACTGATTCGCACCTCCTGGCGATCGATGCGAAGACCGGTGAAACCCGGTGGCAAGCGAAGCGGGAAGAAGTCAGTGCGTGGGCCACGCCGCTGATCGTCGAACGCAACGGTCGCACGCAGGTCATCACGAACGCCAGCCGCCGCGTGCGGAGCTATGACCTCGCGACCGGCGAAGTCCTGTGGGAGTGCGGCGGCCAAGTCGCCAACGTGACACCGTCCCCCGTGCTTGTGGGCGACCGAGTCATCTGCATGAGCGGCTATCGAGGCAGTGTTGCGATGTCTCTACCGCTGGACGCCACCGGCGACATCACCGGCAGCGACCGCATCACTTGGCGTTGGGAACGAGACACGCCCTATGTGCCGTCGCCGTTGCTCTACGGCGACATGCTGTACTTCAACAAGTTGAACAACGCGGTTCTGACGTGCCTGAATGCCAAAACGGGCAAGCCAATTCTCGAATCGGCTCGCCTGCCAAGTTTGACTAACATCTACGCCTCACCCGTCGGAGCTGCCGATCGCGTTTATCTTGTGGGGCGTGACGGCACCGCGCTGGTGTTGAAACGAGCCGCGACGCTGGAAGTCCTCGCGACGAACAAACTCGACGACTCGTTTGATGCCTCACCCGCCATCACTGGCAAGCAATTGTTCCTGCGCGGCCAACGGCACTTGTACTGCATCGAGTCTCGATGACACTCCGCGACTTGTCGTGGATGGCAGACATTTGCGCGATGCTGATCCAACTCCGCCGTTGGGCCACGGTGGAACGCAACAACGCAATGTGAGTTCTGGATCATGTCGCAATCCCTCGCCAAGGTTCTCGTCCATATCGTCTACAGCACCAAGGGACGTCGCCCCTGGTTGAAGGACGAAGAGCTTCGGCGGCAGCTCTACGCTTACAAAGCCACGATCCTCCCGCGCTGATCATCGGCGGGGTCGAGGACCACATTCATGCTCTCTGTTTGTTGTCTCGCAAATTTGCGATCAAGGACGTGATCGAAGAGGCCAAGACCGAGACGACCAAATGGCTCAAGAAACAGGGACCGCAATACCACGATTTTCATTGGCAAGCGGGGTACGGCATCTTCTCCGTCAGCGAATCGAATTCCGAGGAAGTGAAGCGATACATCGCCAATCAGGTGGAGCATCACAAAAAGATGTCCTTTCAGGAGGAGTTCCGAGCGTTGTGCCAACGGCACGGAATCGAAATTGACGAGCGGTATGTGTGGGATTAGCCGGGGCCAATTCGGTTTAGTCCCGTCCGATGTGGTCCAGTCCCAACGCGACGGTCCAATGTGGTTCGGTCCCGTCCGATGCGGTTCAGTCCCAACGGGACGTCCCTATGTCAGCCCAGGCCATCGGCCTGGGTCACAGACACCATTCGAGTTCAAAGCGCCAACGGGGCGGCTCTAAATTCGACGGACATGAAACACGCGATCGACGATGACGAACAACGAATAGGTCCGCCCCGTTGGGGCTTCCTTTGGGTTGTTGTGATCGTGACCCAGGCCGATGGCCTGGGC
>CAZILR010000251.1:0-7469 GCA_964539995.1 uncultured Planctomyces sp. | reverse complement strand
GAGGGCGAACGCGGCAAAGCGCTTCGCCGTGAATCAAGCCAGCGAAGCATTCGCCCTCGCTGGCGCTTCGGGTTAGTGTGAGAGACATCGCAGACTTGAGCCTGATTTGAGGAAAATGGCCCGACGCTAAAAACTCGTCGCCGAGGATTCGAGGTGCGAGCATCGTATCCGGCACGCCGGTCATTTCGAGAGCAGTGATTCCGCAAATTTCGCACGAGCTTGACCACGGTCGGGTGGCACGGGCAACCTGCACTCGCCGCACGTTCGGCAGTTCAGTCCGCTTTCCGAGCTGAAGCCAGAGTGTTGGCTCACGAATTCGGAGACGGATCGAATCGCGAGGTTAAACTCAGACGCGACCGGAAGTCTCCCACGAGAGTCGCCGACTGCGACACGAGGTTCTCATGAAAATCCTTCGCTCACTGTTCTTTGCCTGTCTGCCGTTTGGCTCGGCGCTCCTGATGGACTCCGCGCCCGTCGTGGCACAATCGTCGGCAAGCGTCACGCCCGAGTTGCCGACCTCACGCACGCTCAGTCGTTACGGGTTGGAACGGGCTTGGTGGAGCCAAGCCACGATCAATCCTAAACGAGACAAAGTGCAGTACATGGTGCTCGACGAGGAGAACGTGTACTTGCAAGGGACCGGCGGAACGGTGACTGCTTTCGACGCCGAATCTGGCAAGCGGCTGTGGTCCGTGCAGCTCGGCAATCGCGACGAGCCGATTTTTCCTGGCGTGTCCAACGACAAACACTTTCTGGCTGTCGCCGGCATGACGCTGTACTGCATGGAGAGGTTCACTGGGAATGTGCTGTGGGAACTGACGCTACCGGCCATGCCCTCGGTCGGTCCCTCCGTGGATGATCAGCACATCTACATTGGAGCGTTGGACGGCAGTATCTACTCCTTCGAGATTCGGAAGATCGATGAACTCCATCGCCAGAGACTGCTGCCAACCTGGTCTTTCCAGGCGATGCGCTGGCGCTATCGGACCAGCAAAGAGATCACAACAAAGGCCTACTCGACCGGCCGCTTGGTGAACTTCGCCAGCCGCGACGGTTCGCTGTACGCCGTTGGCGCTTTGGAACGCGACCTGACTTGGCAATTCGAGACGAGTGCTCCGATCACGGCTCCGCTGGCCACCACGAACGATTCGTTGATCCTGGCCTCAGAGGATTACTTTGTCTATTGCCTGAACCGCGACAACGGTCTCGTGCGTTGGGAGTTCGCTTCGGGCTTTCCGATTCGCAAGGCTCCGATCGTCATCGAAAACGACCTCTACATCATGCCGGATCGCGGCGGCGTCTTTAATCTGGTGGTTCGTACTGGCGAAGAGAAGTGGGAGCGGCCTGGCGTCACCGATTTGCTGGGTGCCACGAAGAGCCGGCTGTTCGGCTCGGATGTGACCGGCAACATCGTGTTGCTGCAGCGGAGCACCGGACGTCCGCTGGGGACGCTGCCGCTGAAACCGTTCAGTGTCCGATTGCAAAATGACCGCACCGACCGGCTTTTCATGGCAACTCCGTCGGGATTGATTGTGTGTCTGCGCGAACAAGGCTCCGAGTTCGCTCACTACCACAAGTACCCAGAACGTGCGCCGATCGTCCCCGACGTCGAACCGGACGAACCGACTCCTCCGGCCCCAATGCCGGACGCGGCCGCGAATCAATAACGAGAGGGATTGCCGAATCCTCCACCACATTCGACGGCCTGACCGCACGCACTCAGTGGTCAGGCCGTTTTCGTTTGTCTGCCTTCGTTGTCGAGTCAAAAACACGCCGATAGGATGCCCGCTTCTCGGACTGTTCTACCTCATTCGCTCGCTTCAAAAAGGGCATCATGCAAGACACAGCGCAAGGTCAAACGGCAGCACCCAACGCTCAGCGGTTGCTGTGGGCAGGCTTCATGGCGATTCTCGCGGCCGGCGTCGGGTTCTCCGTTCGCGGCGGAATCCTGGGCCAATGGGCCGAGAAGTACGGCTTCACGATGACCGAGTTGGGTCAGATCACCGGCGGTGGTTTGACCGGCTTCGGCATCATCATCTTGATCGGAGCGTTCGTCGCGGATGCGGTCGGTTACGGCAAGCTGATGGCGTTGGCGTTCCTGACTCACACCGTCTCCGCAGTGCTGACCCTTGCTGCGGGAGCTGCGTTTGCGGCCGGTGGCAAAGAGGCGGCCTTCCAGTGTCTCTTCTGGGGCATGTTCCTGTTCGCGATCGGCAACGGTTTCTGCGAAGCGGTGGTGAACCCGCTCGTCGCCACGCTGTTTCCGAAAGACAAGACGCATTACCTCAACATCCTGCACGCGGGCTGGCCGGGTGGGTTGATCGTCGGCGGCTTGCTGTCGTACTTCATGAATCCCGATGGAGCCAAGCCGGTGACGTGGGAAATTCAGATGGGCTTGTTTCTGATCCCCGTGATTCTTTACGGGGCGATGTTGCTTGGTCAGAAGTTTCCGAAGTCCGAGGCCAGTCAAGCTGGCGTCAGCTACGGAGCCATGTTTGGTCAGTTGGCGGCTCCGTTGATGATCGTGCTGTTGGTGATTCATGCGTTGGTCGGCTACGTCGAACTCGGCACGGATTCGTGGATCAGCAAGATCACGGGCGCGATCATGGCGTCACCTCAGAAAGGTCTGTTGCTGTTCGTGTACACGTCGGGCTTGATGTTCGCGTTGCGATTCTTCGCCGGTCCGATTGTCGAGAAGACTTCGCCGCTCGGCTTGCTGTTTGTCAGCGGCGTGCTCGGCTTCGCAGGTCTGCAAATGCTGGGCATGGCCGACACGGTCACGTTCTGCATCATTGCCGCCACGGTTTACGCCTGCGGCAAGACCTTCCTCTGGCCAACGATGCTGGCGGTGGTGTCCGAACAATTCCCCAAGGGAGGGGCGATCACGATTGGTGCGATCGGCGGTGCCGGTATGCTGTCGGCGGGATTGCTCGGAGGCCCCGGCATTGGTTTTAAGCAGGACTTTCAAGCCTCGAACTCGCTGAAGGAAAAGGCTCCGGCCGTTTACGAGCGGTACAAAGCCGATAGCGAGAATCACTTCCTGACATTCTCGGTTGTCGGTTTGAACGGTGCGAAAGTTGGTGTCCTGGAAGACGGCGGCAAAGAACTCACGCGAGCTGGCGAGATCCTGAAGAAAGACGGCAAGACCGACGCGAACCAGGAGGCTCTGGCCAAGTGGTGGGATGACGCCAGCAAGACGGCGGAAGAAGACAAAGGCCCGGTCAAAGATGCCGGCCTGTATGGTGGTCGTAAGGCATTGGAGTTGACCTCGTATGTGCCGCTCACGATGGCGGTCCTGTATCTAATGTTGGTGCTCTATTTCCGCACTCAGGGCGGCTACAAAGCTCTGCATGTGGCGGAGGTGGAAGACGCCGCCGCATCGGGAACCGCCGAGTCTTAGGCAGCTTGGTCCCTAGATTTCTGATTCCGAAGAACCCCGCATCGTGCGGGGTTCTGTTTGTATCGCGCCCAAAGTTCTCTTGGCGGAGTCTCTGAAATGTCTCGAACCAGCCGTCGCCAATTCTTGGCTCACTCTGCGGCAAGTGTTGCCGCCACCGTCGCCGCGCCGTGGATTATTCCAAGCTCAGCCTTTGGAGCGAACGAGCGAATCGTCACCGGTCACATCGGCGTTGGCGGGCAAGGTGGCTCGAACCTCGGAGCGTTTTTGAAGCTCGCATCACCGGCGGCAGTCTGTGATGTCGATAAACTGCGGCTGGCGAAAGCGGTCGAACGAGTCGAGAAGGAGACGAAGAAAACCTGTGATGGCGTCGGCGATTATCGCAAGCTGCTCGATCGGAAAGACATCGACGTCATCGTGATCTCGACGCCGGATCACTGGCACGCCTTGAACGCGATCCACGCCTGCCAAGCCGGCAAGGACGTGTACTGCGAGAAGCCGCTGAGCCTCACAATTGTCGAAGGCCGCAAGATGGTCGAAGCGGCTCGCAAACATGAGCGCATCGTGCAAACGGGATCGCAGCAGCGATCCGATGCTCGCTTCCGCCAAGCGTGCGAACTCGTTCGTAATGGACGCATCGGCAAGCTCGAACGAGTGATGGTCGGACTGCCGAATTCCAATTTCGAGGGACCGCCGGTGCCGGACAGCGATCCGCCGGAAGAGCTCGATTACGACATGTGGCTCGGCCCCGCGCCGCAACGGCCCTACAACAAGAATCGAGTCCACTACAAGTTCCGCTTCTTCTGGGATTACTCCGGCGGCCAGATGACGAACTTCGGAGCGCACCACATCGACATCGCGCAGTGGGGCCTGGGCATGGACAATTCCGGCCCGGTCTCGACCGAAGGGACCGCCAAGTTCCATCCCGAAAAGTGGTACGAGGTCACGCAAGCCTGCCGAGTGACTCACACCTACGCCAACGGAGTCATTCTGATCGTCGGCCAGGGAGAGAAAGACTGCCCCGGCGGCGTGACGTTCGTCGGCAGCGAGGGGACGATTTTCGTCGATCGCGGCAAGATCAAGAGCACGCCCGAAGACATCGTCAAACAGCCGATGACCGACAGCGATGAGCGACTCTACGTCAGTACGAATCACCATCAAAACTTCATGGACTGCCTGAAGAGCCGCAAGCTGCCGATCTGCGATGTCGAGATTGGCCACCGCGCCGCGACGATCTGCCATCTCGGCAACATCGCGTTGCGACTCGGCCGCCGCATTCAGTGGAACCCGGCCACCGAGCAAATCGTCGGGGACGACGACGCGGCGAAATGGGTCTCGCGTCCGTATCGCGCGCCCTGGACGTTGGGCTGACCTCCATGCAGACGATGTCATGACCGCCCCCGACCTTGCGTCGGGGGGCAACGGCTTCTGCGCTACGCGCTGATTCATAGCCATCGGATGACGACTAGCGCAGAAGCCGTTAAACCACCGGGGCAAGCCCGGTGGCGTCGTTTGATGAAGGGCCGATCATTTCCATGCGCTGCTATCTCGACAACGCGGCGACCAGTTGGCCGAAGCCGGAAGGTGTGTTGGCGGCAATGGACCGTTACCACCGCGAATTCGGTGTCGCGGCCGGTCGTGGTGCGACGCGAGCCGCGTCGGAAGTCGATGCAACGATCGCTCGTTGCCGGCAGCGAGCCGCTCGGCTCTTCAACGCAGAGTCGTCCGACCGGATCATCTTCACGTTCAACGGGACCGACAGCCTGAACGTGGCGATTCATGGAGTACTCCAGCCGGGCGATCACATCATTGCTTCGACGCTGGAACACAACTCGGTCCTGCGACCGCTGAGCGAACTGCGGAGGCGCATCGGGATCGAGACGACACTCATCGAACCGGAAGCCAACGGTCGCGTCGAGCCGGCAATGTTTCGTGAGGCTTTGCGGCCGAACACGAAGCTGATCTCGCTGCTGCACGCTTCCAACGTCACGGGTGTCGTTCAACCGATCGACGATGTCGGCGCGATCGCACGGCAAGCGGGAGCGTTGATGTTGGTTGATGCCGCGCAGACAGCAGGACATCTGCCGATCGACGTGCGAAGCAGTCCCATCGACTTGGTGGCCTGTCCGGGTCACAAAGGATTGCTCGGCCCGCTTGGTACGGGGTTGCTGTATCTCCGGCCGGGCATCGAGCAGCACGTCGCTAGTTTTCGCCAGGGCGGCACCGGATCGCTCAGCGAGGAGGATCGACAACCCGAACGCTTGCCCGACAAATACGAATCAGGCAATCACAATGTTCCCGGATTGTTCGGTCTGGAAGCCGCGCTCGAATGGCTGGATCAACATTCTCTCGCCGAGTTGCGTGCGCACGAATTGGGTTTGCGTCGTCATCTGATCGACGCACTGGGCGGAGTCTCGTCGGTGCGACTTTTCGCGGCCGATCTTCCGGACGAGTTTATCGTTGGAGTGGTCAACTTTGTGATCGACGGCTTCGATCCGCAGGAGGTCGCGGCGATCCTCGATCACGATTTTCAGATTCAAGTTCGTGCCGGATTGCACTGCGCTCCCGGAGCACACCGCAGCCAAGGTACGCTGTCCACCGGCGGAACAGTGCGAGTCAGCTTCGGGCCATCGACGACAACCGATGACGTTGATCGTTTGGCCGACGCACTTCGCAGTCTGACCGGCGAATGAACGAACTCCGTGAGGCGAGACACATGCGAGCGACCGGAATTCTGATGTGCCTCGTGCTGTTGAGCATCGGCAATGCTCGTGCTGCCGATGACCGTGCGACCTTCTTCGAGTCGAAAGTGCGGCCGATCCTCGCCGCTCGCTGTTACGGTTGTCACGGAGCGAAGAAGCAAGAGTCGAGCTTGCGGCTCGACACGAAAGCGGGCTTCGCGAAAGGGGGCGACAGCGGCGTGATCGTCGATGCGAAGCAGCCAGACCAGAGCGAATTCGTTCTGGCCATCCGACGCGAAGGGGGGCGCAAGATGCCTCCCGAAAAGCCGCTGCCCGATTCGGAAATCGACACACTGGTGGAGTGGGTCCGTCGCGGTGCATTTTGGCCCGACGAGTCCACCGTTCCGGCGACTGGCTCGATCCACGACGCGGCGGCGAAGCATTGGGCGTTTCAGCCGATCGCTTCTCCTCCGGTGCCGCAAGCGCCGAACAACGATTGGTCGCAAACGCCGCTCGACCGTTTCGTGTTGGCGAAGCAACAGGCCGCCGGCCTGTCTCCGTCGCCACGAGCCGACAAACGGACGTTGCTGCGGCGAGTGTCGATCGACTTGATTGGGCTGCCGCCAACGCCGTCCGAGATGGACGAATTCCTTGCCGACGATCGGCCCGATGCGTTCGAGCAAGTCGTGGATCGGCTTCTCTCGTCGCCGCACTACGGCGAACGCTGGGGGCGGCATTGGCTCGACGTGGCTCGGTACGCTGACACGAAGGGCTATGTCTTCTTCGAGGAAAAGAAATTTCCGTGGGCGTGGACGTACCGCGATTACGTCATCCGCTCGTTGAACGACGATCTGCCGTTTGATCGGTTCGTGGTCGAGCAACTCGCGGCCGATCAACTGGATCTCGGTGACGACAAACGGCCGTTGACTGCGATGGGGTTCCTGACGCTCGGCGGGCGGTTCATGAACAACTTGCACGACGTGCTGGATGACCGGATCGACGTTGTCTCTCGCGGTCTGCTGGGACTGACGACGACGTGCGCTCGCTGTCACGACCACAAGTTCGATCCGATCCCGCAGGCCGATTACTACTCGTTGTACGGCGTCTTTCGCAGTTCCATCGAGCCGACACTGCCACCGGAGTTCCTCCCGCCACCACAGACTGAGGAATACACGAAATTCTCGACCGAGATGACCGCTCGACAGAAGAAACTGACCGACTTTGTGGCTGGCAAACATTCCGCGTTGGTGACTTCGGCTCGCGTTCGCGCTGCGGAGTACTTACTGGCGGCTCAAGCCCAGATGGAGAAGCCGCCGACGGACGACTTCATGCTGTTGGCCGACACGAACGACGTCAATCCGACGATGACGCTGCGCTGGCAAGTGGCGCTG
>CAZILR010000250.1:0-7484 GCA_964539995.1 uncultured Planctomyces sp. | reverse complement strand
CTTTTTCAGGGAGACTGGCCATGTCAGAGCCAAGTCCGCGTTCGTCGTTGGTGCGTTGGCTGTACACGCACAATCCGTTTTATGCCATCAGTGCGGCACTCATGCTGTATGCCGTGCGGGCGGGGTACGGTGAACTCCAGATCGGGTCCATCAACTGCTGGGTGATGATGGGCGTGTTGGCGGCGTACACGCTGCTGCTGGCGGGAGTCGGCGTGTGCATTGTGCGGTTGGGCCGAGTTTGGGAGGACGCTCGGTCGATTCTGTTGTTGCTGCTGTTGCTATTCTTGGCGGTGTCGATCAGTGCGGATGATTTGTTTGTGAAGGCGACATCGCCCGGGGAGGGAACCGCGTTGCTCGTGTGCGGCTTCTTGTTCTCGGTGGTCGTCTCGGCCGGAGTCATTTGGGGATTGCGTATTCGCATCGGCTGGGAATATGCGGTGCCGTTTGTTTTGTATCTGGCGCTGTTCTTCGCGATGCCGTGGTGGTGCTCGCCGGAGTTGCATCCGCGAGCGACTCGGATGTTGAACTGGACCGTGTTTCTGTTTCCACAGGTGGCTGCGCTGCTGAATCTCACCTTGCTGCCGGCGATCCGACTCGGAGCAAAAGGAGTCGCGAGCAACGGAACGCCTTGGCCTTGGCCGTGGTTTCCGTGGACGGCGTTTGGCGTGATCGCCGCCGCTGTGGTGATTCGATCGTTCGCGCTGGCGATGACCTTCAGCCAGACCGGCCAGATTTGGGGAGACATCAAAGCGAGATCGGGAATTGTGTTCGACACGATCTGGGGACCGTACTTTCTGGTTCCGTTTGGGCTGTCGATTCTCGTGTTACTCTTCGAGGGAGCGCTCGCGGCAGGCAATCGCATTGTGGCTCGCAAAGTGATGCTCTGCTCACCGGGAATGCTGTTACTCGCTCTGCCTTGGAGTGACGGGCCGGCCTTTGAAGCCTTCTTGACTCATCGGGTGATGGCGACGATTGGCGCACCCATGTGGTGGACTTTGTTGTTGTTGCTGGCGTTCTTTGGCTGGGCCGTTCTGCGAAAAATCGACGGCGCGAGCCTTGGTTTCGTTTCGATGATTGTCCTGCTGACATTCATTGGAGCCGACACACTCAGCCTGCGAGCTATGCATGCCCCGCAGCCCGCGCCGTTGTTCGTGGCGGGGACATTGCTGGCGATCACAGCGGCGCGACGGTTGTCTTCGGCCGGTTGCCTCGGAGCGTCGGCGATATTGATTTACTCCGCGTGGTTGGTGCTGCCACAGACGCCGCTGGCCGAGTTCCGCATGATGACCAGTTATCACCTGTCGTTAGCAAGTTGCGTGGCGTTGGGCCTGATCTTCCGAGACAAGTTCTCGACGCTGCTCCGCTTCATCGGTGCCGTGTGGTTGCCGCTGACGTCACTGACGATGATGACCGGACACTTGGCGGGTGCCGTGCCGATCGCGTGGAAGCTGTTGTACGTCGCGGGAGTGGCGTCGGTCTGTTTTGCCTGCGCGATGCTCTGCCGCAGCAAGTGGTACTTGTATGCCTCGACGGGCACGACGGCGGTGTTCGGCTATGGTCTGATGATGCTCGGTTTCCGAGGGGCCGCGTCGCTGATCGGCCGCGAGGCGATGGCCGCACTCTCATGGAGCGCCGCGACGCTGCTAATTGGGGTCCTGATCAGCGCTCACAAGGCACACTGGCTGCCGAAGCGGCTCTTCCCGAATTGGTCGAACGGGCATGGCCAGAAATTAGCGGTGGCCAGCGACTCACTCAACGGCACCGGCGATCTGCCGACGCTATCGCAGGGAGAAATCGACGACTCCGAATGAAACCCGCATGGCAAGCGAGAACTCGCCGTTTGGAGTCGTAAAAACAAAACCGCCCCGGACGTGACCTGCTTCACGTCCGAGGCGGGGAAGGAGACGGCCGGAAAGCCGTCAGTGCTTGCTTCGTGATTTCGGAGTCAGCTATTCAATCGCGCCGGTGCGGACTGGCGGAGTTGGCTCGTTGTTCTCGCCGAGATCACGCGGCATCGGAACCAAACGGTTGCCGATGACCGGTGGAGGTTCGTCGGAGAACAAGCTGTCTTCTTGAGGCAGCTTGGCGGCCGGTGGAGCGGGTTGCAGATCCTCGTGACGAGAGAGTTTCGAGTTGCGTTGTTCGAGAATCGCTCTCGCTGCGGCGCGGACTTCGGATTCGCTCAAGCGGGTGAGATTCTTCAATTGAGCCAACGGTTCGAGGACTCGCATCGCTCGGCCGATGGTGGTTTCGAGCATCGCGACCTCTGTCAGCGTCTGCCGTAATCCCGCCAGCGATTGCGATTGGCCACGCAATTCGACGCTCAAATCGGTCAGCAATTCGAGCGTCTCGATCGCGCTGGCGATGTCGCCGCCCGCCACCTTCATGTCCGCTTCGAGCTTGCGAACCGAGGTCCAATGACGCTGTGCGATTTGTGTATCTTCGACGTTCGCGGCCAAGTCGTCACGCAGCGTGAGCAGTTCTTTCGCATGAGCTTGCGATTGCTCGGTGCTGTCGTCGTTCGACTGCAACGAGTCACGCAGAGCGAGCAACTGATTCGCGGCCTCTTGCACGGTGGCCACGTCGTCCGCCTTTCGGACCGAATCCTTGAGAGCGATCAACTCGGCCGCGCCGCGTTGCGCGTCTTCAACTCCTGCGACGTTCTCCAACACCTTTGTGCGCAGATCGCCGAGTTTCTGGACCTCGACCGCGGCGACCTCGGATTCCTTCGCCGCGTCACGCACTTGCTGATGCAACTCGACCATGCGACTCACACTGGTTACCGCCTCTTGCTGTGCCGGCTTTTGTGAGATCAGACGTTCGTGCAACTTGACGATGTCGGCGAGAACTTGCTCGACGTCGGCAGACTGTTCGCGTTGACTGACAACTCGCTTTTGCAGTTCGGCGATTCGATCCAAAGACGCGACCGCATCGCTGGTCTGCTGCGCTTCATTCTCGACGCTCATGCGGAACTCGCGAACGTCTCCGAGTGCCGCACGGGCCGAATCCAACTGGCGCTTTTGAGCCTGCAAGGCCGATAGCAGATGATTTGTTTCCCAAGCGACGTCCTTCACGCCGACAAGGTCATGCAAGTTTTTCTCGACGTTGGCGAGATTGCGTTTGACCGACGCCAGTTCCTGCATCAACGGGCGGCGAAGCAGAATATCCATCGCGAGGAAAGCGATCGCAATTCCGACCAGCGTCAGTCCCCAGCGAACAACGGGAATGTTCATCAACTCTTTTTCCACGGACGAGTGGGGGGGGGCATTGAGAGACAAGGCGAGTCCTCCTGTAAGCCGGTCCTGCACAGACCGGAGGGCCGAAAGAAGCGGACGAGTCACTGGCAGTCTTCGCAATCGCTGCCAAGCGGATGCGTTCTCCAATATCGCCCACCGGACCCCGCAGAAATTGCCTGTTCAGCCAACCAAACTGCGAACGGTGCGGAACTCAGCCAGACAAACAAGACGCATCAATGCCAGCAATCGCGACGGCCGAAGCGGTCGTGACGAGCATTCAGGCGATTTTCGCCTGATCGACTTGGTCTTCGTAATTTGCCGTATTTACCAGGGATTCGAATTGCTGGAGTGCTTTAGGGGGTTGTTTTGTGTACGGATGTGAGAATGGGCTTGAGGCACTTTATCGCATTCGGGAACATCCGCCCTCATGGTGTCATGGACGACACCTCCGCCGCGCTCCCGCCGAGCAAGTGGCGGACAATCACCTAGTCAAGGAGGACTCTATGCGATCTTTGCGAACTTATTTTGTCGCCGCTGCGCTGATCTCGACTGCGGTTCTGACCGCCTCGCCTCCTGCGAAATCTGGAGAGAAACGCTGCCGGACTATCTCAACCTGCAACCAGCCGGCACCAGTTGCGTGTACGTCATCGGCGAGTCAACCCGCTGCGCCAACTCAAACGTGTTGCCAGCCCGCAGTCTCATCGGTTCAACCAAAGATTGAACTGGTTGCCTATGCGCGGCCTGCCGCTCCGCGTCGCCTTGCTCCGCAACCTGACGCACTCGACATCAGCCGCACGACAGCGGGCACGGCCTGCGCGATCTATCTGGTATCGAACTACGGACCGACTTCGATGTATTACGGAATTCGGTGTTCGGACCAAAGCTCCGTTGCGATCTATGGAATCGGTTTGGGGCCATTACCAGGGAATTGCAACAACCCAAACGGAGCCTGTATTTCATACGGTTCCAGTGTTGTTCCAACGGCATTCCAAGGAAACACTCCCTCAAGCAACGGCAGTCTCATTCAAAGTGGAGTGCGTCTCGCGCAGAAGCGCAAGGCGGGACAAGAACCAAGCAATCCAGTGAATGCGCTTGCGACAGGAACGCACCAACTCAAGGAGCGAACGCGAGTCGGCCAGCCCACCTACATCAAGATTCCACTCTCTGGTGGAGCGAATGGATTTGTGGTCGCTGAACTCCAGCGATACTTCGTCAAGGGGACAGGCAAGTCCGGAGAAGAACACTCCGCGACTTTTGCCGTGGGAACCGAGGTCGATGCAATCCCCGCAGGCATGTCCGCGAAGGAAATCGAACGGCAGAAGATCGAGATCCTGGCAGACCATGTCGCACGAGTGACCATTGGCAATGTCACCTATGACATCGTGACCGCGACGAAGTTGGTTCCTTAGCGAACATGGAAATTTGGTTGCGGCCTGCAGAGTTCCCGGTTCATAGCCGGGGACTCTTGCTTTTGGCACAGCGAAAACCAATGGAAGGGCTGAGGATCATTCTTGTGGTGCCGACCTTCCAGCGAGCCCCCTGAGACTTCAATTCGTCCATGCTTGTTCCATCGGAAATCGGTCCACCACGAACAATGGCCCCAAGCGTTTCGGGAGCAAGCACGAGAAATCTGGTCACGGGTTCAAGTTCCCGCCGTGTGTCGGCAAACGGTCTTAACTCTCCCGAATACACAAACTCGGCGGCATTTGAAAAAAGTCCGTAAACCGGAGGACTTGTCTGTGTTTCATCGAATGCCTTGTAGTCTTTCGAGAGTTGCCAAGCTTCGGAAGGTGGCTCCGTATCTCCCCAGGGAAAGAGAGTCGTCCAACCGTTGGTCGCGGCAAATTCATACTCCGTTGCCGTCGGCAATCGCTTGCCAGAAAGTTCAGCGCAGGCCATCGCTTCATCGAATAAAAGCCCCGTGATCGGGAGGTCGAGCGACGACAGCAGTTCTTTGTGGCCGCGCAATGACGGTGGAAGATGATTGCTAAAGACAGGAAGGGCTTCGCCGACGGTGAATTCCCGTTTGTCGAGTAGAAAGGCATTGATCGTGGGCGTTGTTTTGCTCGGCTGTCCGTCGGCGAGCAGCGACATCTCTGGCTCGTCGCGTAGCGGGGGAATTGTCACGCAGCATAGCGAAATGGAATTCGGGGAGGTCACTGTCCAAAGACAGTGTGGATAGAAGCGCGGAGTCATACTGGTGTCGCGCGGCACATGGCGGTAGACCTCGTGAAATCGGCCATCCGACAGCGCGGTGACAATCAGATAATCACCTGGTGACAAAGTCAGACTGACCGGGCTTTTCTCAGTCGGTCGAACGGCCCGCGAGATCACTGGCTCGCCGGTGGCAGCGTCGAGCGGATAGACGACGACGGTTGCTCCCGCTGGCTCCGTCTCAAGCGTCACCTCGAGTGGCACGCTGATCGCCAGCACGGGACTCGTCCCCGCGAGCGCCGCGTCAACGGGGGTCGAAGCTGCGGCACCCAACAGAGACGCACCTAATCCGATGGCGGTGAAGGTACTCAGGATTGTCACCACCACCAAAGTTGCCAGCGTAGGGTTGCGGCGTGTCCAACGAACACATCGTTCTGTCGCGCTGATGGACCTGGCGATGATCGGTTCGCTGGCCAGAAACCGCTGCAAGTCCTCCGTGAGTTCTTGAGCGGTGGAGTACCGCTCTGCGGGAGACTTCGCGAGGCACTTCAGGCAAATCGTTTCCAGGTCCAAGGGGATTGATCGGTCGTGAGACCGTGGAGCGCGCGGGTCTTGGCTTTGAATCTGGTGCAACAGAAGAGTTGAATTGCCTTCAAACGGCGGCTTGCCGGTCAGCAACTCGTACAAGAGGACACCCAGCGAGTACACATCGCTGCGACGATCGACGAGGTGGCTGTCACCGCGTGCTTGTTCCGGAGACATGTACGCCGGAGTTCCCAGGACCACACCCGGATTGGTCAGGAGGGATTGGTCGCCGCTCCACTTCGCCAAGCCGAAGTCAGATACATGTGGTTGGTTCTCGAGGTCGATCAGGATGTTGCTGGGCTTGAGGTCGCGATGGATGACTCCCGCTTCATGCGCGTGATGCACAGCGTCCGCGACGATGGACAGGATTCGGGCCGATTCGGCAAACGACGGGCGTTGCTCCTGCAACAATTGGAACAGGGTCTGCCCTTCAATGAACTGACTGACGATGCCTGGCTGGTCGCCGTCTTGGTCGATGCCATGCACTTGAACGATGTTGGGATGTTTCAGAACAGCGGTGGCACGAGCTTCTCGCAAAAATAGAGTTCGTCGTCGTTCATCGAAGTCGGCGAGATGTGGCAATTTCAAGGCGACGATGCGGTTCAACCGCTGATCCTTGGCCCGCCACACCGTACCGAATTGCCCTTCGCCGATGGACTCGACCAATTCGTAATGGCTGAACTTTCGACAAGCCGTGCGCCGCGACAGCACCGTTGGGTCCAGACAATTCACGTCGCTGTCGGAAGTGCTGACCAGATCACTCTGAGAAACTGGGTCGGAAGATGTGTTTTGAGAATGAGAAGCTGTCAGTGGCATTATTCCGGTTCCAGAACTGAGTTCGGTGGAGAATCCCGTCGACAGGAATGCCAACAGAGTACTGTCTGTCACGACGAATTCCAGCCGATTCTCTCCGGCAAGACGCGATTGCCAAGACGGTGGACCACTGCTCGATCAAACGAGCGGTCGCATCGGAGACAGTCCCGGTTCTTGGTCTTCGGGGACATGCACAAACGCCTCAACGAGTTCCGGCGGACACCGTTTGGGAAGCCGTTTCGGCCAACTGATAAATGCCCAAGTGGTCGCCGCTTTGGCCAGCAGCAGGTTGTCTCGTTCGCGAACGACGTGGTACTTGCGCACGGTCGTGAATTTGCTGAAGCTGCTCACCCACGTCACGACTTTGATTTCATCACCGGCAAACGCGGATTGCAGGTACTCAATTTGATGAGCACGCACGACAAAGACCGCGCCGATCGCGAGATAGCGTTCCTTGGGCCAGCCTTGTGCCGCCGAGTGCTCCACGGCCGCGTCTTGCAGCCACCTCAAGTATTCCACATTGCCGACGTGACCTTGATCGTCGATCTCGTGCGGCTGAACGGTATGACGCAACTCAAAGAGAGCGGGCATGGCGATGACCCGGATGGGAAAGATGACCGGGCGAAACGCGCGAGTTTCATTCGGCAGCTTCGCGGAGGCCGGAGGGTGCCGCGTCAACGGGTGGGGTCGTGTTGG
>CAZILR010000249.1:0-7518 GCA_964539995.1 uncultured Planctomyces sp. | reverse complement strand
GGTGAGACACTCATGTCTTGGTCGCCGTGATAGCCGACCGTGTCCGCATAGCGCACGAGGTCCAGCCACCACATCGCCTGCCGCTCGCCAAAGTGCGGCGACTTGAGCAGCCGATCGACGAGCTTTTCGTAGGCGTCTGGCGACGAGTCGTTCACAAACGCAGCGACTTCCTCCGGCGTCGGCGGCAGGCCGATCAGATCGAAGTTCAGCCGTCGGATCAGCGTGACGCGGTCGGTTGCGGGCGACGGCTTGAGATTTTGCTTCGTGAGTGACTCGTGGATGAATCCGTCGATCTTTTGGGCGGATTGAAAAACGGTATCACGGCTTTCGGCTTTCGGATCTCGGTTTTCGGCCGGGCGTTTGATGGGGAGGAACGCCCAATGGCCTTCGTACTTCGCGCCCTGCTCGATCCATTTCTTGAGCAGCGCGATGTCTCGCGGCGTGAGCGACTTCCCGCTCTCGGCCGGTGGCATTTTCTGTTCGGGATCGGAGGACGTGATGCGGCGGAAGAGTTCACTGTCGCCCGGTTTCCCGGCCACGACCGTTCCGGGTTCGCCATCCTGGCCGTGCAATCCGACTTGTGTGTCGAGCCGCAGATCGGCCTTGCGTTTGTTCTTGTCCGGCCCGTGACAGAAGAAACAGTTGTCCGACAGGAGGGGTCGAATGTCGCGATTGAATTCGACGACATCGGGCAACGGAGCATCTGCGGCGACCGCTGGAATCACGGACAACGCGAGCACGAAAAAAATCCAAGACGAGGCACGCATCGCAGTTCTCCTCGGGTCATCAGTTTGAGGCCCACCAGATTATCAGATTCGCCGGCCGGTCTGAAATCGAGCGAGCGATGATCGGGACGAGTAAAAATGCCATTCCATGAGCGTCGGACGGTACTCGGCGAGGATCGCTCGACGGGTCGCCAAGTCTAACCCCGCGAGTTCCGGGTAGTCGTAGGTCTTGGCTTTTTGGATGTCATCCACGCTCAGGATGACGCGCAGTTCGTGTGTCTCACGGAACAACTCTGCCAGTCGGGTCGAGATCGTGATGTCGTAGCAATCGTGCGTTTCAATCAGCAAATCCCAATCGGCGAATTGCCGAAACGATTGCTCGGTGAAGATTTCGTTCTCACCACCGTCGCAGTCACAGACGATCAGCCCGCGGTGTCGAATCGGAATGTTCTGAAGTTCTTCGGCCGAGAACAGCGTTCGGATCTCCATGCGATCTGCTACGCAATTGAGGTTCGCCGAGTTGGTGCAGAGTTGGCGTGATCCGTCGTAGGTGTCGTAGGCGTAGACCTTCGCTTGTGGTGCTCGCAGGGCAAGACCGACGGCGTAGTAGCCCTCCGCGCAGCCCACGTCGATGATCTCGGTGTAGCCGGCTTCGCAAATCTCTGCGATCCACGGATGTAGTTCCGATTCGTACGATCCGAGCAGTTTGGGATACAGCGAACTGGCGATGGCGGTCATCTCGGCATACCGCAGTCCCGCGAATGGACCGTGGCGGACGACGGCGTCCGAGAACATCTGATGAATGGCCTCGATCGAGAGTGACTGCATGGGTCTGCTCATCCCAGAGTGTCAATGAAATGACCGCCGGCTCGTTGGAGCCGGCGGTCAGAACAATTCGCACATCAACCGCCGTTACGACCTCGGTGCCGGCGGCGGGAATGGCGGAGGCACTGGTGGTGGGAATGGCGGAGGCACTGGTGGCGGGAATGGCGGAGGCGATGGCATGCAGTTGCTCCCTTCAAAAGATGGTGAAAGAACTCTTCGGACAGATATACGGACGCAATGGAATTTGCTCAACTCATCAGTCCGATTCCTTCGTAGGTGGACCGGCTAGCGTTACGAATCAGTCGATGCCGTAGAACTTGCGAGCGTCCCGAAGTTGCTGGCGAATGGCTCCGGCGATCGAACCGTCATCGTCGGGAACATTCCAAACGTGCGATTCCGCCGCTTCGGGAGTGGCGTAATTCCGCTTGTTGAAGCGCTCCGCGCCGTAGCAGTAGTGCAGCATTTTTGGTCCGGCGGGACCGAGCGGCGGCAGCGGCTGATCTTCGAGATGGTTCGAGAGGCACAGCCTGGTCGTCACCGGTTCCAGTTCCAGTCGGTGCATCGCCATCACGAGCGCCCACATCGCCGTCAGCCAGGTCTTGGACGCTTCGCCAGAATCTGCGGTACTGTCGGCTGGGAACAGTTCCATCAGTTCGAGCCAGGATTCGCTGAGTGGTCCTTGCCAGCGTGTCGGAATGACATGCGGTACGCCAC
Organism: uncultured Planctomyces sp.; assembly: GCA_964539995.1. Lineage (GTDB taxonomy): Bacteria > Planctomycetota > Planctomycetia > Planctomycetales > Planctomycetaceae > SXKJ01. Next base: position 5,254 of record CAZILR010000249.1, on the reverse strand, counting down.
CGTCAACGACCGGCTGCCGTAGTCGTCTGGGATCGAGACCGGCTTGGCGGCAGACGTTGTCCAGCGTTGGCTGATATTCAGGCACGTCGGGCTGAAGATAGCCGACAAAGTCAAAGCTCATTTGCCGGTCGGAGAGGGTCAGTTCGTCGAACGGCAGCGGTTGCAGAAAGAGCATGTCCGAATCGCACAGCACGATGTAGTCGGCGTCGGTCTCGACATGCTTGAGTGACCCGGCCGTATTGCGCGGCGGGTAGTAGACGCCGTGCGAGTTCGAATAGCTCGGCGCGAGTTGGAGACGTCCGCCGGTGTCTCGAATCCGCTCAAAACCAGGGAGCAGCGGTTCGCCTTGATGATGAACCATCACGACCGGCGCACGTCCCAAATGCGTCACGCACGAGAAATGAAACAGCATCGTCTGCCAGACCAGGTAATGATTGTTTTCGGTGCAGACGACGATCTCATGTCTGGGCATCACTTCGCCTCTTGGACTTGCGCACGCCTGTGATCGCCACGGGAGTCTTCTTGCCTTCGCGCCGAAACGGACGCAATTTGAGTTTGGTCTGATGATCGGCGAACGGTTCTCCGTCGGCGTTCAAACCGAGCATGTAGTCTCGTTGCCAGCCGCGTTTGACGACGGATGAGTCATTATGAGTCAGTCCCTCGATGAAGGCGGAGCGTGACTCGCACCATCGTTGGTAGGCTTCGGCCAGAGCCGGGTTCGCGGCCAGCGGCTTCTCGATCGGGTCAAGCGACTCGGCTAATCCGCGCGGGATCGGGACGATCATGCAGATCGGCTCGCCCTGCTCGAAGCGGACAGTGTGATTGCGGCGAGTCAGCTTCCAATTCATCGTGAACGTGGTTTCGTTCCAATCGGTCTCGACGATCGCTTCGAGCGGCTGCACGCCATCCTTGATGCGATTTGCTGGCCCCTTGACCCACAAGTTGATGCCGGGCGGCGTGCGGAACAGATACGGCAGCGAAAACGTGAGCACTCCTTCGCCAAAGTGACTGCAGATGTCCTGCCGCTGGGAGCCACGCGGCAACCGCACTTTCAAATCGGTGATTGCTTGGCCTCCGTTCCAACGGGCGGTGAACGTCACAGGGCAGCGCAGAATCCAGCCGGCTTGATTGGCGATGACCAACGGCAAGCAGCGATACGCGAAGCGGCTGATGCTGGCGTCCATCCAATCGCGATCGGTCGGAGCCGGTTCCAACGGCATGTCGGCTTGCGAAATCAGGTCGTAGGCGATGATCTGCGATTTGCGTTTTGAGGGCATGTTGAGTTGGTCATTCCACGGACGACTTCAACGGCGGCATCTGGAGTGCTGGGCTATCCGGGTGACGCTGTCGAAACACGTTCCAGCGTTCGAGCCATTGAGCGGAGGTCAGGCGAGTCGCCGCGCCGGCTTCGTGAACGCGCTGCGACGAGAGAATTTCGCCCAAGAGTTTCACGTCTTCGCGGCTCAGTTGCATGTCGGGATCCAAAATCCATCGGCTCCAGTCGAAGCCACGGCTCGGACGAAGTTCTCCGGAAGCGATCACGTTGTGTCCGAGTTCGCTCCGAGAAAGTTGGAACACTTTGCTCGGCATCCAGCGAGCGGGAGCGATCATCTTGCCGAGGCTCGCATCCCACGCCGTGAGCTTCCCGTCGCGAGCCGCCGCCAGAAACAACTCTTCGCCCGGCAAGAACGTGACGCCGAAGACTTGGTCGGTGTGCTCGCGAGTCGCCAGGATCGCCTTGCCCGTGGCGACATCCCAAATCCGAGCTTGCTTGTCCGACGACGCGGTCAGCAGACGTCGGCTGTCATGGCTGAACTGCGCGCTGAAGACCCAGCCCGCATGACTCAACGGAGGACCGCTGCTCGCGCCCGTGATCGCATCCCACAAACGGACGGAATTCTCTGAGTCGGATGAGCACGTCGCCACCAATCGGCCATTGGGCGAGAACTGCACGTCATGAATAAAGCCACTCCTGTGTCGCAACTCGTAAGACAACTCACCGGTGCTGGTCTTGCGCACTTCCGCGGCGTCGTGACAGCCCCAAACCGCGAATTGATCTCCGCGCGGCGAAAATCGAATTCGCTCTCGAATCACAAATCCGTGAGTCCCCCTTCCGCCGCCGAATGCTTGGTGCTCCGCGCGGCACTTTCCGGTAGCGGAGTCCAACAATAGCACTTGGCCACGCTGGCACAGCACGACGACGGTCTCGCCGTTCGGGCTGGTCCGCACGGCAATGGGCTGCGAAGGAGTCGCCATATCCTCAAATGCCGCCGTGCCCGTTTCCGAATTCACAAAGCGAACAAATCCGGGGTCGTCCAATTTCTGTTCTTCCAGCGGTTGTCCAGCATCCTCGTGCCGGCCACCTCCGGCCAACACCACGAAGGAGGACTTGCAGACAAAGTCCGCGTCGCTGATGACTCCGGGTCCGGAAAGCTTCGATCCGATCGCACGGCCCGACGCCGCATCGAGCACTTCCAGTTCGACCCGGCTGCGTGAGTTGTTAAAGCCGCTCGGCAACCAGCGGTCTTTGCGATCGTTGAGTCGCACGAACGGCGAGCGTGCCGAGTCCGCCGCGACGAATTCGGGCAATTGCGGCTCGTTGCGTTTCCAAACACGCACGACTTCGCCTCCCCAATGAACGGTGGCGAAGCTCGTTCCTTCGGGCGACCACGCAATTCGATGCACCGCTTTGTTGTGCGGCATTGGCGGACCCACGGGCTTGCCGGAGGGGACTTCAAACAAACGCGCCGAGTGATCCTCGCTCCCCGTGAGCAGCAGCGAACTCTGCGGATGAAAGCCGAGGCAAGCGATCAGATTCGGATGGGTCAGACGTTTTTCGGCAGGCTTGCCCGATTGCGCGTCCAACAGCACGACATCAAAGTCCTCGCCGAGCGCGATCCACTTTTCGTCGGGCGAGATCGCTGACGACAGCACCCGCTGGATCTCCTGCTCCCAAACAAGATTCTTCTGGTCGATGTTCCAACAGCGGATTGCATGGTAATCATCGACCACGACCAGCCGATCGTTCCCGACAAACATCGGCGACAGACTTCCGTAAGAGGCCGAGGGCAACACCGGCAACAATGGTTCGGAACTCGGCTGATCTGATGCGGAGGAGAAGACACGCACCTTCTGGTCCACGCACTGCACTGCGAATCGACGACCGTCGCGCGAAATCGCGATCGCACTGACTTGGCTACCGACATCGAGCGGCCCGATCCGAAATTCCTTTTTTGAGAGATCGCGCACTTGCACCGTCTTCTCGCCGCCAACCACCAAGAGTTTCCCATCCGCACTGAATTGCAAACCGCTCACGGCGTCTGGGTGAGTCCAGCGATCAAGTTCCGGATGCGTCGTCCGATCAACGTCAAACTCGCGGACCACGACCTCTTGCCCAGATGCGAGCACCAGCAGTGTTCCGTCGGGACTCCAAATTGCCGCGTTGACCAATTCGGACGTCGGTAGCAGAGATCGTTTTCCATCCGACAGTCGCAACAGCTCGCCGCGTCCTGAGAGTGGCAGGCTCAGCAGCAGACGGCCGGACGGGTGATAGGCCAGCGATTTCATCCACTCCGACGGTTGCTCGAATGCCTGCACGGGAATCGCGATTTCCGACAGCCACGAACGGACGCGGATGCGATTGTGTTTCTCGCGCTGCGGATGATTTTCAGCGGCGGCGACGGCGTTCGCGAACCACAAGATCGCCTCGCGCGGATCGCCGTTACGGTCTGCGGTCAGACCGGTTTCCGTGTAGGTGTCGATGATCGACTGCTCGGTCGCCAGCCGCGCCTTCTTCTCGTCGTCGCGAGCCAACTCCGCCTCGTCTGCCTTGTGCTTCGCGACATTGGCCAAGTTGCGAAATTGAACGGCCAGCCAAGGTCCGACAATCCCCGCGACGAGCAGGATCACCGCGAGCGTCCCGCCCAAACTGGCGATCATCCGATTGTGTCGGCACCAGCGGGTGAACCGCTCTGTCGGACCAATCGGCCGAGCCACCAGCGGCAGACCTTTCAGCCAATGATCCAGGTCGTCGGCCAGAACTTGCAGGCTCGGATAGCGCGCGTGCGGTTCTTTCTCCATCGCCTTCAAGCAACAGGCTTCGAGATCGCGCGGCAAGTCGGGCTTCACGGATCGGGGCGCTGGCGGCAACTCGCGCACATTGGCGACGCGCGCGATGATCGTCCACGGGTTGCCGGCAAACGGCGGCCGCCCACACAGCATCTCGTAGAGCACCACGCCGACACTGTATTGATCGCTGTGCGGTCCAATCTCGGCGATCGACCCGCGAGCTTGTTCGGGAGACATGTAATTCGGCGTGCCGACGATCTGCCCTTCCATCGTCATGCCCGACTCGATGTCTCCGGAGCGTTTCGCCAGTCCGAAGTCCATGATCTGCGGCCGGCCCGCAACATTCAGCATGACGTTGGCCGGCTTCACGTCGCGATGAACGATCCCCTCGGTGTGCGCGTAGTGCAGTCCCTCCGCGATCTGCCTCGCCCAATCGACCGCCGTGCGCAAGTCCGGCCGATTTTCCCGCAGCATCTGGGACAACGGGACGCCGTTGACGAACTCGTTGACCAGATACGGACCTTCGTCGGTCTGGCCGTTCTCATACAGTGTGACGATGTTGGGATGATGCAGTCGCGCCGCTGCTTTAGCCTCACGATGAAATCGCTCCATCATTTCGCGATCGTCGGCCGCGAACCGAGGCACCTTCAATGCGACTTCTCGATCGAGCAGCGGATCGTAAGCTCGATAGACCGTGCCGAACGTACCACGCCCCAAAATGCTGATGATTTTGAAGCGGCCGACCAGTTCCTTTTTTGCTACGCGATCATCCGAGGCATGGACCGTCGGCTCGGTGGGGTCCGCCGAAGGGACGAAGTCCACCGTCAGCGCCTGATTCGGATCGGTGTCACCGTCGCTGCCGAGGATCACCGTCCTCGCCGAAGCGGCCAACGGCGCGGTCTGACCGCTCTGTCCGCCAGGAGACTTGGGAGCAGGCGACAGTTCGTTCGGAGAGGCGTTCAGACAGCACTCACAACGCGGCGGGACTGTTTTGCTCGACTCGGAAAGAATCGCGCCGCATTCCGAGCACGTTTGCCGAGCGTTTTCTGCCATGCGTTTTCCAAAATCTCCGTTCACGCGAGCGTTGCGCTGCCAGCGTAAACGTCACCGATCAATGAATCCAGAGTTGCGAACTTGTCACGCAGGGCTGGCGACTTGTTGAAGTTGCGATGTCTGTAGCCCGACC
>CAZILR010000248.1:0-7530 GCA_964539995.1 uncultured Planctomyces sp. | reverse complement strand
TGTGTTTTCGTTGGACCGCCGTTGCTCGCCAGCGTGGTGCTGATGATCGAAGACGTTGCGAGCAGCGTCCGCACGGCTCCGGTTCCGCCACCGATGATGTTGCCATTCGTGCCGTGAACCAGCCCGCCCGCGGACTTCGGATCTCCGATGAGATTGTTCTTCGAGGCAGACGTGAGCGACCCATGAAAGTTGACATCACTGGGACTGCCGGCTGCCGTGTTGCCGGCAATGATCGAGTTCGTGACAACGGTGTTGGGGACTTCAAACGCGATGCCGCCGCCGGATCGCATCGCCGTCGCCGAATTCCCGGTGATCGTCGATTGCGAGACGTTGACGGACCCCGCATCGCCGATGCCGATGCCGCCTCCGCCGAAGGGAGCGGTGTTCCCGCTGATCGTGGATTGAATGACCGTCAGCATGGCGGTCGCGGAGTTGGCATTGCCGATGCCTCCGCCAGCGAAGCTCGTCGCTGCGTTGCCATTCAGCGTGCTGTTGAGAACGGTGAGCGTTCCTTGATTGCCGATGCCTCCCCCGTTCGGTCCGCTGTTGCCGCTGATCGTGCTGGCAATCACAGTCGCTATGCCATCATTGCCGATTCCGCCGCCGTTGATCGCCGCGGTGTTCCCGCTGATCGTGCTGCGGACAATTTTCAACGTGCCACTGTTTGAGACTCCGCCGCCGATGCCAGCCGAGTTACCGCTGATCGTGCTGTCTTCGATGGTCAGCACGCGGTCACCATTCTCGACGCCACCGCCGAGCGATCCGAGCGCCGTCGCGCTGCTGTTCGTGATTTTCATTTGCGAGAGCGTGAGATCTTCGGAACTCTGAATCGCTCCACCGAAGTCCGCCCTTCCGTTCGTCAGCGTCAGGCCGCTGATCATCACATTCAACACGCTTGCCGGAACCAAATCGCCCACCACGAAAACTCGCGACGCTTGATTGGCATTGATCGTCAGCAAATTGGCTCCCGGCCCGACGATGGTGACATCCGTGCGGAGCAGCAGATCGGCCCCGCTCAGCGTGATCGTGGCTGGTCCTCCGGTGGTCAGTCCGGACGCAAACACGATCGTGTCCGCTCCGTTGCCGGCCTCGGAGCCATCCACCGATGCGTCGGTGTTCGCCGCTTCGATCGCCTCACGGAGAGTGACTTGGCTATCCACCGTCTGGTTGTCAGCCAAGCTCGTAACGGTAATCGTGGCGAGCAGCGTCCGATCCTCCAGTCGCTCCAAGACAGATTGGGTGGGCGACCGCCGAACCAACCGCCGACGATCGGACCTGCACCACAATCTCAACCACTCAATCAGCAACATTTCGCCTCCAACAGGATCACAATTCCGAGACTCCCGCCAAGACGTCGCGATTTTCCGTTAGGCGACCTCGTAGCCTTGGCGTTGTTCGCGTCCTTGCCAGGCGTTGGCTTCGTCGTCACCGACGATTTGTTAGGTCTCAGGATTCCACTTCAGCGTTCTGCCAAGCCGCATCGCGATGTTTGACAGGTGGCACGTCGTCAAGTTGCGGTGATGGCTGAAGACGTCGCTCTGAGTTTCGCCGCGATCCTTCACGCAAGCGATGAAGTTGGCCATGTGGTTATCTCGATTCTTCCCTTTGCGCAGAGCCTTAAAGACGTCTTCCGACAGCGGATTCTTTTCGAGTTCCTCGACCGGAGCGCCGGTCAACTTGCCGCGATTGACGAAGAAGCGGCCGGTCTCACCCTCGAACATGACGCCGTTGTCGAAGCCCAGGTCGTTGCAGTTGTCGCGAATGAACATCTCGACGCCGTTCGCGAAGGTCGCTTTCACTTTGAAGGCGGTCGCCGTGTTGTAGGTGTCGTCAATCGTCGGATAGCCTTTCTCAAACGGGACCGGGTGCGTGCATTCGAGCACTTCGACGCTGACCGGTCCGGAACCTTCCATGCGGATGCCCCACTGGCCGATATCGACGTGGTGAGCGCCCCAGTCGGTCATCTTGCCGCCGGAGTACTCGTACCACCACCGGAAATTGTTGTGGCAACGCTGCTCGATGTAGTCCACCAGCGGAGCTTGCCCCAGCCATACATCCCAGTTGAGGTGGGCCGGTGCTTGTGTCTTCTTGAAGGTCGGGCCTTTGTCGCCGCCGCCGATCGCGATGTGAACTTTCTGAATTTTGCCGATGCGGCCTTCGCGGGCCAACGCGACGGCCTTTTGAAATCGGTCCTCACTGCGTTGTTGCGTGCCGACTTGCATGACTCGCTTGGTCTCTTTGACGACTTTGCACAGCAGCTTGCCCTCGTTGATCGTCAGCGTCAGCGGCTTCTGGCAGTAGATGTCTTTGCCGGCCCGCAGAGCGGCCAGCGCGATCCGCGTGTGCCAATGATCCGGCGTGCTGATCGTGACGCAGTCGATGTCTTTCCGATCAAGCAGCTTCCGGTAGTCTCCGAAGACCTCCGCTTTGCCGCCGAGCATTTTCTCGTTGAGATTACCAGAACGATTCGTGTCCACATCACACAACGCGACGATGTCGCCGTAGTTCTTGATCGCACCCGCATCGCCAGTCCCCATGCCGCCGTTGCCGATGCAGCCGACTTTCGGCCGTTCGTTTGGAGACTTGGCTTCCTGGGCCATCGTGCTCGAAGCGCCATTCCACACCGGCATCAAACTGCTGGCGGCGGCCAAGGTGGTCAGTTGCAGAAAATCTCGGCGAGTCGTGAGCGTCATGATTCGTCCTTTGCAGAGTTCCGTTGGTGAAACAGTTTGAGCAGCGAAAGATACCGTTGGTCGCGATCCGAGCGAACTTGGTCGGCGATTGTCGGCGGGTACTCGTAGAAGCCGCGACCGGTTTTGAACCCGTGGTGTCCCGCATCGACGATCCGTTGCACGGTGGGCGGGACCGTCGTGCCGGAAGCGATCTCTGGAGTCAGATTGCGAAAGACGGCCGTCTGGACGTCGAGACCGCCGAAATCGTGAATTCGCAGCGGCCCCAGCGCTGCGAGCCGAAAGCCCATGCTCCCTTGAATCGCCGCGTCGATGTCTTCGACAGACGCAACGCCGCGATCGAGCAAGTCCCACACCTCGCGCATGACCGCGATCTGCACGCGGTTGACGAGGAATCCCGGCAGTTCCTGATTGATGCGAATCGCCAACTTGCCGGATCGACGCAGCAATTCGAGCGTCGCTTGAATGGTCGCTTCGTTCGTCTGCGGGCTGCCGACGACTTCAACCGTCGGGACAATGTGCGGCGGATTGAACCAGTGCGTGACGACGGCTCGCTCAGGACGCTTCAGCCTCGCACCCGATTGCGAAATCGGGAATGTCGAAGAGTTGCTTGCCAGGATCGTGTCGTCGGCGACGAGCGATTCGAGTCGTGCGAACAACTCTTGCTTGGCGGCCAAGTCTTCTCGCATGGCTTCGGTGACGAATTGAGCGTGACGGACGGCGTCGGCTTCGCAGCGGGAGACTTGAAGCCGCTTCAACCCCGGATCGATTTGATCGGAAGGAAACAGCTCTGCCTCAACGAAGTCGCGAAGGTTATGACTCACTCGGTCGAGCAACGAGTAGCCCGCAGCGCCTACTTCATCAAAGCCAGTCACTTCGCAGCCCGCCATCGCGAATGTTTGTGCGATGCCGTGGCCCATGGTGCCCAAACCGACGACGGATACTCGCTTGATGTTGCTCATCCTTGTTCCGACCCAACTTCACAGCCGTCTTTTGACGACGCTACCGGAGAATTCCAGCGACACAACAATGCACCCGAAGGTGAGCCAATCCACGCGGTCAACAGTCCTAGCAGACCCCCAGCCGCTCCGATGGCGAAAATCAAAGCAACATTCACGACTGTGGACTCCGAACGCCCAGACTCCGCGATTCCGCCACACAAGGCCAAGCCAGTTGCAAGCCCGATAGGGAGCCACCAATGGGAACGTCCACGAACGGTGGCGCTGATGACTGCGCCCAGCGAACCGGTGATTGCGCCAGCGACAAGCGCAATGACTTCTCCGACTCCCGGCATCTCAGAATGAGTCGGTTTGATGGAGTTCAAAATGGCAAAAGAGAGAGACGCCAATCCAGCAAATCCGATTGCTTGAACGACACCACCACAAGTGAACGCCAAGACGATTGACACCAGTTTGTGTTTCGTGAATGTGCTCATTGTTTCATCGAAACACAAAGGACTCGAACGATTCTCACCGTGAAGTTACAGAATACCCGCGCTGCGGACGTCGATGCCCTTGAGAGCCATCTTCAACTCTTCGATGTTGGGGGAAATCTCGAAGGCGTCGGAGCGGCTGATCATTTCCTTGTCGATGAAGTATTTCAGCGAGTCGTTGAAGAGTTGCATGCCGTCGTCTTTGCCGATGCGGATGGCGGCGGCGAGCTTGTTGTCTTGCTCTTCCAGAACCAGCTTGCGGACGACGCTGTTGAAGAGCATCAGCTCGATGATCGGCACACGCGATGGTTTATCGACGATCGTCTTGATGAGCTTCTGAGCGACGATGGCCTTCATGTTGAATGCCATCGCGCCGCGCAGAGCCTTGTGCATGTCCTGTGGGAAGAGGTCCAGAATACGGCCGATGCACGACGGAGCGTTCGAGGCGTGGATCGTTCCGTAGACCAAGTGGCCGGTTTCGGCGGCGTGGATCGCGGTGCCGAATGATTCCTGGTCTCGCATTTCGCCCACCAGCATGATGTCCGGGTCTTGTCGCACGGCGTGCTTCATGGCGATGTGGAAGTCCTTCACGTCCATGCCGACCTCGCGCTGGTTGATGAGCGCCTTGTCTGACGTGTAGACGAATTCGATCGGGTCTTCGATCGTCAGGATGTGGACGTTCTTGCGGTGATTGACGTAGTCCAGCATCGAGGCGATCGTCGTGGACTTGCCGGAGCCGGTGACTCCAGCAAGCAACACCATGCCTTGGTCGTAGTCCGTCAGCGAGGCCATGATCGGCGGCAGGTACAGCCCCTCGAAGTTCGGAATCGAGCGTTCGATTTTTCGGCTGACCATGCCGGGCAAGCCCATCTGCACAAACAGGTTCACGCGGAATCGCCACTTCTCCCCTTCATACTCGACGACATGCGAGAAGTCGGAGCCGCCTTCGTTCCAGAAGATGTTCGTCAGCCGCTCGTCCATCATGGGCATGAGCAGCGCTTCCATCTTCTCTTTGGTAATCGGCTCCATATCCAACGGCACCAGCGATCCGCGAATACGAAAAATCGGCGGCCGGCCCACCTGCATGTGTAAGTCCGAGCCTTTGAGCTTAACCATCGCCCGGAAGATCTTGTCCACCTCAAGGTTCTTGGTGGCTCCAAAGGTGCGTTTGACGTTGGGTTGAGCCTGTGGAGCAGCAGCGGGAGCACCATGACCAGACATTGAAAGACCCTCACGAGTTGGCGAAGCAACCAGAATCGAGCGCCGCTCGATTTGCGGCAAAAAATGATTTGCAGACTGTAATCAACCGTTTCCATCGATGCCAAACAAGAAGTCGTGTCGCGTTCGACGTTCTCGCAAGACTTTGTTAGAAGGTCAGTCCCGTTTGTGACGCGATTTTCCTCAAGGAGAAACCATGCAACAGCGACATCGACGTGCGAGTCTGACGCTTCTTTCGGCGTTCGTTTTGACCGGCCTTTCCGGCTGGGCCTCCGGTTGGTTCAAGCCAACCGAGACCGTGATTACCGAGATCGCTCCGGGAGTTTTCTTCCGCAAGATGGAGACCGAACCGAAGTTCCTCGGCAGCAATCAGGGCTGGATCATTTTCAAGGACTTCGTGTTGGTCATCGAAGCCAGCTTCCCGACCCAGGCCGAGGCGGTCATCAAGGAAATCCGCAAGACGACTGACAAACCGATCCGCTACGTCTTCGACACGCACTACCACGGTGATCATGCCGACGGGAATCCGATCTTCGTCAACATCGGAGCGTCTCCGGTCGCGTCTGAAAACAGCAAAACGCTGTTCGAGACCAAAGGCCGTGCCGGCTTCGAGAAGTCTCAAAAAGACAATCCCACGGAGTTCGGCCACGCCGGACTGACGTACGCTCCCGCCTCGTTGTACTTCCCCACGAAGCTGGTGATTGACGACGGCACGCAGCGCGTCGAGTTGCTGCATCTCGGCCACGCACACACGGCGGGCGACGCCGTCGCGTGGCTGCCGAAGCACGGTATCGTCTTCACCGGCGATGCCTGCGTGAACGGAGCGTTCAACTACACCGGCGACTCAAACACCGAAAGCTGGATCGGCGTGCTGACGAAGCTGCAGGAACTCCCGGTCAAGGTGGTCTGTCCCGGACACGGCGAGATGACCGGCAAAGAATTGCTGGCGACTCAAAAGCGCTGGTTCGTCGAACTGCGTGAGGCGGTTCAGATGGCGATCGACAAAGGCAAATCACTTGACGACATCAAGAAGGAACTCGAAGTCCCGTTCTACAAAGATTGGGCCGGCGTGGAGGCGAAGACTCGCGTCGAAAACATCGAGCACGTCTACGGCGAACTGACGAAGCGTAAGGCTGGGTAAGACAAACAGGCGGAAAATGGAGGGCGAAAAATGAACGACACGTCAGCGAACCACGCCATGATTTTCCGCCGTTCATTTTTCGCCGGCCTGTGGTTGATCGTTTCACTTCCGCTGAACGCCGCCGTCACGCGGATCGAGATCAATACGCGCGAACCATACCTCGAAGGCCGAGCATTCGACGGAGTCGGCTCCTACGAACGGCTGCGCGGCAAAGTTTTCTTCGCGGTCGATCCGAAACACGTCGCGAATCAAACCGTGATCGACTTGGAATTGGCTCCGCGCAACCTCACTGGATTGGTCGAATTTTCAACCGATGTCGAATTGCTCGCGCCGCGAGACCTGAGCAAGGCGAACGGAGCGATCCTGTACGACGTCAACAATCGTGGCAACAAGCTCGCGCTGGGGATGTTCAACACGGGGGCGGACGAATTCCTGATGAGGAAAGGGTACGTCGTGCTGTGGAGCGGCTGGATTGCCGAGACACAGCCGGGTGGTGGACGGTTGCGACTGACGGCCCCTGTTGCGACGGAAAACGGCAAGCCGATTATCGGGCCAGTGCGGGCCGAGTTCGTGATCGAAGCGGCCGCCGAACGGCACACCTTGGCGATGTGGGCCAATCAAGGCTGCTACGAACCGACCGAACGCGGCGAACGCGACGCGGTGCTGACGTGGCGTTCTCGCGAGAAAGACGCGCGAGTCGTGATTCCGCGCGGACAATGGCGATTCGAGAAGCGCTGGGTCGAAGAGAACGGCGAGCGTGGGCAGTTGCCGGTGATTGATCTCGTCATCGCAGGGGGCGTGCAACCGGGCTACATCTACGAGGTTGTCTACGAAGCTCAAGGTCCGATCGTGCAGGGACTCGGCTTGGCGGGCATTCGCGACCTGCTGTCGTTCTTGAAACACGAGACGTCCGAGAAGAATCCGTTGCGTCGCTCTGGCCGGTCTCCTGACCGAGCCAGCCGAGTTGACCGAAGGTCTCCCTCAGAAAAAGGCGATGCGTCGACCGTGGGAGACCTGCGGTCGGGGGAGCGGCGGGGTCAGGAGACCCG
>CAZILR010000247.1:0-7538 GCA_964539995.1 uncultured Planctomyces sp. | reverse complement strand
GGCAAGTTCGGCGAGACGCTGCACGATCCGGCGAAAGCACAATTGCCGCCGTACATCCCGGACACGCCGGTGACTCGGCGCGATTGGGCGCGGTACGCCGATTTGCTGACGACGCTCGACCAGCAAGTTGCCGCGATCCTGGATCAGTTATCCGTGGACGGCCTTGCGAACGACACGATCGTCTTTTTCTGGGGCGACCACGGTCAGGGACTCTCGCGTGGGAAGCGGTGGCTGTACGACTCCGGCACGCGCACTCCTCTCATCATCCGTTGGCCGGGCAAATTGGGAGTGGGATCAGTCTGCGAGGACTTGGTCTGCTTTCTGGATTTCGCGCCGACGATGTTGCGACTCGCGGGGATTGAAATACCGGCACACTTGCATGGGAAGGTGTTGCCGCCGATCGAGGAACTGAAATCGGCCAACGGCTCTCGGCCTTCGGCGGTCGGCCGGGAATTTATCTTTGGGCATCGCGATCGTATGGACGAAACGTATGACTTGATTCGCTCGGCTCGCGACACTCGGTTCAAGTACCTCCGCAACTTCGCGCCGGAGCGTCCGTACGCTCAGAACATCACCTACATGAACCAGATGCCGACAATGAAGGAGTGGCGGCGGCTGAATGCGGAAGGAAAATTGACTGGCGCTTCAGCGTTGCACTTCCGAGCGACGAAGCCGGTCGAGGAGTTGTTCGATACGGAGTCCGATCCGCACGAGGTCGTGAATCTCGCCGAGCGTCCCGAACACGCCGAGACGCTCAAGCGGATGCGAGCGGCATTGGAACGCTGGCAAGAAGAGATCGGCGATTCGGGGCTGACCCCGGAGCCGCTACTGGTCACGCCGATTCAACGGTGATCTCGCCACTTGCTGGCTTGAGCCATGCACTCTTCCAGTCGCGAGCGGATCAAGTCGAGTAACGCGGCCTCGCCGAGTTTCAATGTCTCGGCAATTTGTTCGGCGGGGATTGGTTCGCCGAAGACGACGCGCACGGTCGAAAAGTGCGGCAGTTTGTGATGTCGGCCGAGCGCGCGATCGGCTCCGGCGATGCCAACGGGGCAGACGGGGACCTCGGCTCGGCGAAGCATCGCGAGGAATCCCGGTTTGATCTCGCCGAGCTTGCCGTCGTCGCTGCGCGTTCCTTCGGGGAAGATGCCGACCCAGAAGCCGGCTTTCAGCCGCGCGATCATCTCGCGTAGAGCTCCCGTACCGGCGGACTCGCGGTTGATCGGTAGAACGTAGGTCTTTCGCAAGACCCAACCGACAAACGGAACCCGGAACAAATTCTCGCGAGCCAAATAACTCACCGGGCGACGCAACGGTAGGCCGACCAGCAGCGGGTCGAGAAAGCTCTGATGATTGATGACCAGCAGCATCCCGCCGCGGTGAGTGATGCGCTCGTGCCCGCGTGCTCGGTAGCGCAGCCACAACGCGAAGATCAGCCGCAGCACGATTTGAATGCCGGACCAAACCCAGTTCCGTCGCTCAGGCTGTGTTTCGGTGGGGAAGTCAGGCATCGAAAGGTTTCATCAAGTGTCCGGCTGATGGCTGTCAGCCGATGACTGTTGGCTGTGATTCCAAAACATCAACACCGCCACATGATGATGCCCCGCGCGTGTCTTGCAAATCGAAGGCACGGGGATAGCCTCTGCCGCCTCACGGATTTGATTCCTCTGTTCCGCAGAAAGACCCGCTGATGAGAACCGTTGTTGCTCGGATCGCCTGTTGGACGTTGTTGCTCGCTGGTGCCGCGAGCCTCCCCGCTCAAGAAATTCCGAAGGGGGAGGTCACGAAATACTCGTTCGAGAACAGCAAAATCTTCCCCGGCACGTTCCGCGATTATTGGGTGTACGTCCCGAAGCAGTACGACCCGGCGAAACCGGCGTGCGTTTTCGTTTGCCAGGACGGGATTCAGTACAACGCCCCGGCGGTCTTCGATCAGTTGATCGCCAAGAAAGAGATGCCGATCACGATCGGTGTCTTCGTGATGCACGGCCGAGTGAAAGCGCCGTCGGATCAAGCTCTCGACCGCTTCAATCGCAGCTTCGAATACGACGGACTCGGCGATGCTTACGCTCGGTTCATTCTCGATGAGATTCTGCCAGAGGTCGAAAAGAAGACGACCGCCGACGGTCGCGAGATCAAGCTGTCGAAAGACGGCAACGACCGCTGCATCGCCGGCAACAGCAGCGGAGCGATCTGTGCTTTCACGGCCGCGTGGGAACGCCCCGATGCGTTCCGCCGAGTCTTCAGCGCGATCGGCACCTACGTCGGTCTGCGTGGCGGGCACAACTACCCGACGCTGATCCGCAAGTTTGAGCCGAAGCCGATTCGCATCTTCCTCGAAGACGGCAGCAACGATCTCAACATCTACGGCGGCGACTGGTGGATCGCGAATCAGGCGATGGAACGCTCGCTGGTTTTCGCGGGCTACGAGGTCGATCACAAGTGGGGCGACGGCGGGCACAACGGCAAACACGCGGGCGAAATCTTCCCGGACGTGATGCGCTGGATTTGGAAGGACTGGCCGAAGCAGGTCTCGGTCGGCAAAGGCTCGCCGCAGATTCAAGAGATTCTGATTCCCGGCGAGGATTGGCAACTTGTCGGCGAAGGCTACAAGTTCACGGAAGGCCCGGCGGTCAACGCGAAGGGCGAGGTCTTCTACAACGACGTCGGCGCGAGCAAGACGTTCAAAGTCGGACTCGACGGCAAGCTGGCGGAGTTCCTTGTGGACTCGAAGCGCGGCGACGGACAAGCGTTCGGACCGGATGGTCGGCTCTACGCGAATGCCGGCGCAACCGAGCAATTGCTCGCGTGGGATGCCGACGGCAAATCGACCGTCTTCGCCGACGGCTTCAAAGGGAACGACCTCGTCGTTCGGCATGACGGCAGCGTCTACGCGACCGCTCCGTTCAAGACGCCCAACAACAGCGAAGTTTGGTACGTCTCGCCGAAGGGGGAAAAGAAGATCGTCGATACCGGGCTGAAATTCGCGAACGGCATCTGTTGCTCGCCGGATCAATCGCTGCTGTACGTTGCCGACAGCCGGACCCATTGGGTCTACAGCTATCAGATTCAGGCCGATGGCTCGCTGGCTCACAAGCAGAAGTATTTCCATCTGCATGTTCGCGATGTCGATGAAGACAGCGGCGTCGATGGACTGCGCACGGATCGCGACGGCCGCTTGTGGGCGGCGACTCGGATGGGCCTGCAGGTCTGCGATCAACCGGGCCGAGTCAACTGCATCATCCCGACACCCAACGGCAAAGTCGCAAACCTGACCTTTGGCGGCGAGAACTTCGACACGATCTACGCCTGCTGCGGCGACAAAGTTTACCGTCGCAAGGTTAAGGTGAAGGGGGCCAATGGCTGGTCCGCACCGATCAAGCCGGGGAATCCGAGGCTGTAGCGACTCTGGTCAGCAGGCCAAACGGCTCAGTCAATTTCATCCACCGGAGTTCTGTCATGCTCACGAGTCTGATCCTTCCCATCCTCCTGGCCACGGCCGGGGTCTTCTTCGCTAGTTTTCTGTCGTGGATGATCCTGCAACTGCATCGTCACGATTGGCGAAAGCTCGCCAAAGAAGATGAGTTCATGGATGCGGTGCGAAAACTCGATATCCCGGCCGGCAATTACATGTTTCCGGGCTGCGACAAGCCGGAGGAGGCGAAGACCGAGGAGCACCAAAAGAAGTGGGCCACCGGGCCATGCGGAACCGTGACGTTCTACGGTCCCGTCAACATGGGCGCGAACATGGGGCGGAACCTCGGACTGACGTTTCTCTATTTTGGAGTCGTCAATTTCTGCTTGGCGTACCTCGCGACGTTGGGTGTCGCTCGTGGTGCCGACTTCATGACGGTGTTCCGTTTTGTCTCGACGGCTGGACTGATGACGTTCCTGGCGGCGATCGTCCCACACGCGATCTGGTTTGGCAGCCGCATTGTCGGACATGTGATTGAATCGATCGCCTTCGCTGCGATCAGCGGAGCGATCTTCGCCGCGATGTGGCCGAAGTAGGCGAGTCACTCCGTGACTCAAGTTTTCTGGTCATGGAGTGACCGGACTACGATGACGACGAGCGAGTTCATCATGTTGCACGCGGTCATTTTGGCGGGAGGCAGCGGGACGCGATTCTGGCCACAGAGCCGTCGGGCGTTGCCGAAGCAATTCCTGCGATTCGGCAGTGACCGCACGTTGTTGCAAGAGACCGTTGAACGCTGCCGCGCGTTCATCCCGCTAGAGCGAACCTGGATTGTGACTGGCTCGGCTTATTCGGCCGAGACGGCTCGGCAGCTCCCGGACCTTCCCGTGGGGAATGTTTTGATCGAGCCTTACGGTCGCAACACGGCACCGTGCATCGGGCTGGCCGCGATCCAATTGCTGGCGACGGACCCCGATGCGGTGATGCTCGTCATGCCGGCTGATCATGTCATTCGCACGGCTGAGCAATTTCGGACGACGGTTGAAAAAGCGCTGGCTGTCGTGCAGCAATCGCCGGGATCGCTCGTGTTGTTCGGAGCGTCACCGACTTATCCGGCGACCGGATTTGGCTACATCCAGCGAGGCACCGATTGGCCCGATCAATCGGGCGTGTTTCGAGTCGCCGCGTTTCGCGAGAAGCCAGATTTGGCGACGGCGGAGCAATACTTGGCGACGAACGAATTCTTCTGGAACTGCGGGCTGTTCGTCTGGCGAGCCGCGACGATCCTCGAACAGATCGAGCGGCATCAACCGGAAATCGGTGTTCGGCTCAGGCGACTGCAAACGGCGATCAGAACGGAGAAATGGAACGAGACACTCGCCGCCGAGTTTCCGCAGATGCCGTCGATCTCCATTGATTACGCCGTGCTGGAGCGAGCGGACTCCGTGGCGGTCGTTCCGGCGGCCTTCGACTGGGATGACGTTGGCAGTTGGCAGTCTCTCGCCCGGTTACTCCCGGCCGATGCGGACGGGAATACGATCTCAGGCCGCTTCTGTGGGCTGAACTCGACCGGCTGCATCGTGCGAACGTCGGACGAGCATCTCGTCGCGACGTTCGGAGTCCGTGATCTCATCATCGTGCAGACGGCAGACGCCACGCTGGTTGCCGACAAACGGGACGAGAACTCGTTGCGACAGTTGCTCGCCGAACTAGAGCGGCGCGGGCTGACGGAGTTCTTGTAGACGGTGAGTTTCAGAACTCAAGAGCTGCTTGAGTCGGCGTCGTGCTCGACGCTGCCACAATTGTTTCTGCTTGCCTATGCGTGTCGCATGCGGCCTAATTCGTGAAATCAAGCGGGCGGTTTATCACTGTGTTAGGCCGCACTGCTTGGCGGACTGAATCGACTATTTTTTCGCCACACTGGACGACGTAATGGTGGTGATCGACGCCTCAGCAAAAACTCCGTCGCGTTCAAACGAAATCTGGATCGGGAATGGCTGCGACGTCGCGGCCTGAGTGACGTTGGCGTGGTTGGCGACTTGATGGCCAAATGAGTGGATTCGATCCAGCGGCTTGAGGCCGGCGAGAGCGGCAGGGGAGTGCGGGAGGACTTGCGTCAGGATCACGCTGTTTGGTTCGGCGTCGTCGATGCGCCATGCCAGCCCGATGCGTGTCGGTTCGCCGCTCAAACGCACCGTGAGTTGCAGCGGTTCCGAACGGCCGGGGCGTTGCACCGTCGCTGTCACTTCGCGTTCAGCGATGACCACGAGGCTCCGAAAATCAGCGACGTCGGCGACTGCGTGATCGGCGAAGCGTCCAATCCGATCGCCGATGCGGAAGCCAGCCACAGCGGCGGGAGACTGCGGCGCGATGTCGATCACCTCGACGATCCGTTGCTCGGAAAGTTTCGAGTTCCAGGTCAGACCGAGTCGCGGGGCAGGGGAGGGGCGTGGTAACTCGATCTGCTTTTGATGTTCCTTAGTCTCGCTGCGCGATGTCGAGCGGAACGCCGGGAGTTCATCCGCGTCAGCCGCTCGCAGAGCCAACAGCAGCATCAGCCGCGCGAGTTGTTGCGTTCCTTCGTAGTTGATCTTATCGGCATCGTCGCTGGGGCGGTGATAGTCGTCGTGCTTGCCCGTGTGCAGCATCAACGCGGGAATACCAGCCGCGAAGAACGGATGATGGTCGCTGTCGGCTCGCATCTCCCAGGTGAAGTCGAGGCGGGCTTGCGGAGCGGGGGTTGTTGTTCCGCTTTTCGGCGAGGTTGAGACGGGCTGGATTCCGTCTGAAGGCGGAGCGACGAACTTGGTCGAATTCGCCTCGCTGACAAGGTGTCGCAGACCACGACCGGCACGCGTGCCGGTGACTTCGATTCCTTCCGGCCGCAAACGGCCAATCATGTCGGCGTTGATGACGAGTTTGATTTGGTTCAGCGGTCGAGTTGGGGCGCTGAGCCAATGCTTCGATCCGAGCAGCCCTTTCTCTTCGCCATCCCAAAATGCGAACAGCAGCGTGCGTCGCGGAGGCTGCGGAAGCGAGCGAACAGCCTCAATGACTTCCATCAGTCCCGCGACGCCACTGGCGTTGTCGTCGGCTCCGTTGTGGATGTATCCGATCGGGCCACGGCTGTTGCGCGGCGTGCCATAGCCGACGTGGTCGTAATGAGCGCTGATGATCACGACCTCGTCACGCAGCTTCGCGTCGCGTCCCGGAATGGTCGCCAGGATGTTGCGCATCGGGCCGTTGAACTCTTGAAGGTAGTATCCATCCGGTCCAGCCGGCGCGACGGCTCGCTTGCGGAGTTCCTGGACGAGATACGCGCTCGCCGCATGACCGGCGGTCGTCCCCGCCTCGCGGCCTTGAAGTGCATCGCTGGCCAGCGTGTTGATGTGCGTCTTGAGATCATCGACACGGATCGACTCGACGGCATTTGTCAGCGATGAGTGATCGAGGCGAAGTTCTTCAGCGAATGCCGACTGTGCGGCAACGAGAAAAAGAACGGCGTTGAAAAACGAAAACCGACCGCAAATGCTTTTTCCTCTCACTCTTTTCGGGAGAGACAAGGAAGTCATGAGTCCAGCGCAATCGGCAATCACGTTTGCACTTGGTCTGAGAACCATGCCACCAGTCCTCCGCTGATGATGATTGGCATCCACGCGGCCAAATCGAGCGACAGCCAATTGATGCGTCCCAGGTAGTTGCAGGCTTGCGCCAACGCCAGCATGCAGATCATGACGCCGACGCAAACCGCCAAGTTCGTGATGATCGAGAAGCTCTCACGCCGCAAAACCAGCGGGACGGCCAAGCAGACCGCCAGCAGATTCGCCAGCGGACGAGTCATCCGTTCGTGCAAGTGCAGCACTTGCGACCGCGAGGTCATGAGGCTGAACGTCGGATTTCGCAGACGTTCGACGAGTTCCCACGTTGATTGATAGCGATAGGCCACCGCCGAGCCAGACATCTGCTCGCTGCCGATGTCCGTCACGACAAACAGGTCTTCCGGTTTTTCCAAACGCAGGACGATCCTTTGGCCGGACTCCGTGAGTGACAAGTGACTGAGTGACGGAGTCGTGTTCGTCAGATGCCATCCTCCCGGCCGATGTCTGGTCCTGCGGTGATAGAC
>CAZILR010000246.1:0-7549 GCA_964539995.1 uncultured Planctomyces sp. | reverse complement strand
CCGACGCCGCGCCGAGAATCTGCGTGGACCAATTGCCGGGACAGACCAACGCTCCGCGCGGCACGGCGAGATCGACGATCCGCTTCGCTTCGGTGAGGCCGCCGCACGTCGTCATGTACGGCTGCATGACCGAGACCTTGCCGCGATCCATCATGTCGAGAAACTCCCAGCGTGTGACGCCGTGCTCCCCCATCGCCAGCGGGATCGACGTCAACTCGGCAAGTCGTGCGTATGGCTCTGGGGAATCGACCGGGAACGGCGTCTCGAAAAAGAAGATGTCAAATTCTTCCAACTCGCGACAGATGCGAGCGACCGTCGGCACATCATTGAACAGATAGCCGACATCCACCATCAGCGTCGGCTCAGGACCGAGCACTTGTCTCGCTCGGCGAGTCATTTCAATCACGTCCTTCGGCGAGGACATCATCGGCTCAACTTTGAACGCTCGATAACCCAGATCCCGCAACCTCACCGCGCGATCTGTCTGCTGAGCAATCATCGCCTCGCCACCCCAGACGTCGGAGACCAACGTGCAATACGGCACGACACTGGTCTTGCACGTTTCGGCATGCGTCTGGAACGGCCCACGCTGCGCTCCGCCGAGCAATCGCCACACCGGCTGACCGAGCGACTGTCCGTAGATGTCCCAGATTGCGACATCGAGCGCGCCGAGAATGATGATCTCCCAGCCACGACGATTCGTGTGGATCAGCGAGTCCCAGACATGCTGCCACAGCCGTTCCGGGTGAGTGATCTCCTGTCCGATCAGCAGCCGGCCGAAGTGCGTCTCCGGTCCACCGACTGTCGCCTGCACGACTCCGGGAGGAACACGAAACACCTCCGAAAAGCCGGTCAGCCCGTCGTCGGTTCGCACACGCAGACACGCGAGCGGCTCGATACCACCTTTGTCCGGGTCGATCTCCGGACCATCCCCGATGACGAATGTTTCCAGCCGAGTGATCTTCAGCATCCCAAGCACGCTCCCCACCGTGCGTTGGCCACTGTAATTTGTCACGCCCACGAACCCGAAGCGTCAGCGAGGGCGAACGCTCCAAAACATTCCAATTCGCCGACTCGTCATTCGCAAACCTTCGAGCACCATGACTCACACCGCGCGCTATCGAATTGAAGGGATGCACTGCGCGGCGTGCGTTGCACGCGTTGAATCCGCCATCGGCAAGTTGCCGGGCGTAACGGCTGTCGCGGTCAACCTGGCGACAAACGAAGCTCGCGTGCAGCACGGCGACGATGTCCAGCCGGACGTGACACACGCGATCGAATCCGTCGGCTATCACGCCAGCGAGCTACCTGCATCGGGAGACGTGTCTGCTCTCGGCACCACATCACCGAGCGATCCGTTTCGGCTGAACGATCTACTCCGACCGGCTGCGCCGGCCCTCGCTGTTGTCCTGCTGGCGTACTTCGTCGAGTCCGTGCCGCTTGCGCCGCTCTGGATGCTACTGCTCGCGACGGTGGTGTTGTTCGCGAGCGGTCGCGAGTTTTTCATCAACGCCGCGCGAGCGCTGCGACATGCCGCACTCGATATGGATGTGCTCGTCGCCTTGGGAGCCGGTTCCGCCTACCTCGCCGGGGCCTGGTCATTCCAGGAAGCGTTGAAAGCCGGGCTGAGCCATCTCGGTCATTCCCCGGCCAGCGGTCAATGCGGTTCGGACTTCACGGCCGCCGTGCTGATCGTCGTGTTTGTGCGGCTCGGCCGAACGCTCGAAACGCGAGCGCGTCGCAAGGCGTCTGACGCGATTGGCCGGTTGCTGAACCTGCAAGCGCCGGTCGCGCATGTGCTCCGTTCCTCCGGCGGACTGCTGGCTCAAGAAACGGAAGTCGAACTTCCGGTCGATCAAGTCGCGGTCGGCGATGTCGTCTTGGTCCGCGCGGGCGAGCGTGTTCCAGTCGATGGCGTCGTTCTGGCCGGCGTCACCGAGATCGACGAAAGCAGCTTCACCGGCGAACCGCTACCGGTTCGCAAACAGCCGGGAGATCGAGTGCTCGGCGGATCGGTGAACCAGTCAGGCAGTTTTCGTTTCCGCGCCGAACGGGTTGGCGACGAGATGACGTTGCGGCGCATCGCCGCGCTCGTGCGAGACGCTCAGGGCAGCAAAGCTCCGATCGCACGGCTGGCGGATCGCGTGGCCGGGATCTTCGTGCCGATCGTGCTGACGATTGCCGCCGTCACCTTGATCGGGTGGCTGACTCACGCCGACGTTCACACGGCGATCTCGCGAGCAGTCGCGGTGTTGGTCGTCGCGTGTCCGTGTGCGCTTGGCTTGGCCACTCCGACCGCCGTCATGGTTGCGATGGGCAAAGGTGCAGAACTCGGAGTGCTGTTCAAAGACGGAGCGGCCCTCGAACGAACCGCGTCGTTGCAGATCGCGCTGTTCGACAAAACCGGAACGCTGACCGAAGGCCGGCCAGAGATTGTCGAGGTCTCTCCCGCCGACGGCATCTCGCGTGAAGAATTCCTGCGAGCGGCGGCGACGACCGCGTTGGCTTCGACGCATCCGCTGTCTCGAGCCGTGGTCGAAATCGCAAGGAAAGAATCGGCCCCGCTTGGCCCGATTCCGCACGACGCGCAGACGTTTCCCGGCCTTGGCCTGCAAGCGGAGATCGACGGCGAGACGTTTCGCCTCGGCAACGAACGTTTCCTTTCGCAGTTCGGCTTGGCCGTCGGTGGCAGTGCGACAGGACCAGGCCGAACGACGATGTTCGTCACGCGTGGCACACAACTCCTCGGCCACCTTGCCGCCGAGGACCGCATTCGACCAACAGCCGCCGATGCGACATTGGCTCTGCGGCATCTCGGCATCGACACGGGCCTCGTCAGCGGAGATCGACTGGTCGTCGCGCAAAGCGTGGCGAGCAAGCTCGGTATTTCGATCCTCGAAGCCGAACGCTTGCCGAGCGAAAAGTCCGACGTCGTCCGCTCGTTGCAAGCGACCGGTCGTCGAGTGGGCATGATCGGCGACGGAGTCAACGACGCTCCCGCGCTGGCCTCCGCCGATGTCGGCTTCGCGATCGGAGCGGGTGCCGATGTCGCCATCGAAGCTGCCGACGTGACACTCATCGGCAACGACCCGCGAGCGGTGCCGCACGCGATTGAACTCGCTCGCCGCACGCTGCGAATCATCCGCCAAAACCTGTTCTTCGCGTTCGCGTACAACGTGGTCTCGATCCCGCTCGCGTCCGGGTTGCTTTCGGAGTTCGGCGCAATCATCCTGCCCCCCGGCTTCGCCGCCGCCGCCATGTCCGCCAGCAGCGTACTGGTCGTGACCAACAGCCTGCGGCTGCGACGGTTCAAGCCAAATTGATAGGCCAAACTTTCCCGCGACCAAGAGAGTGAATCATGCGATTGTGGACGATCGGTTGTCTCTGCGGACTCGTCTTCGTGGCCGCCTGTGTCAAAGCGGATAAGCCTGCCGCCGCCAATGCCGAAGCGCAGAAGGACGGCACCGCGAAACAGGCATCGGCAGATGCTGCGGCTCCCAAGAAGGACGCCGATGCGAAAGCCATTTCGTCGAAGCAGCCACCGAAGCCGGCGCTGTCGGCCGAAGAGATCGCTGACGGCTGGGTTCAACTCTTCGACGGAGAAACGCTCTTTGGTTGGAAGCCAAACAGCGATGTGAATTGGTCGGTGGCCGACGGCGTCATCACCGCCGACAAAGGGACGAAACCGGGACTGCTGCTGACCTCGGTGCCGTTCGCGGACTACGAACTGCGGTGCGACTTCTGGATGGCCAAAGGAGGCAACAGCGGCGTGTTCTTGCGCACGCCGGCCGTGCCGACCGATCCCGGAGTCGATTGCTACGAACTCAACATTTGCGACACGCACCCGCAAGGCTTCAACACCGCCAGCTTCGTGAAGCGGCAGAAGCCGACGAAAGAGATCTCCGGCGAGGAGGCGTGGAAGACGTTCCACATCCGAGCCGAAGGGCCGCGCGTCGTTGTAAAACTCGACGGCGAAGAGGTGCTCGACTTCACGGACAAGACCGAGAAGCCGCTGAAGTCCGGCTTCATCGGGCTGCAAATGAATTCCGGGCTGGTCAAGTTTCGCAACGTGTTCGTGAAGCCGCTCGGCACGAAAGAGCTATTCAACGGCAAAGACCTGACCGGCTGGCGCGAGGTGCCCGGCTCGAAGAGCAAGTTTGAAGTACTCGACGGCGCGATCCACGTCACCAACGGCCAAGGCTATTGGGAGTCCGAGGCGACGTTCGCCAACTTCGTCCTGCAAGCACAAGTCAAAACCAATGGCGACGCGCTCAACAGCGGCATCTTCTTCCGAGGTCTGCCGGGCAAAGAGGGAGCGTATCCCGGCTACGAGTTCCAAATTCAAAACGGCATCAAGAACGGCGACCGCACTCAACCCGCCGACTTCGGCACCGGCGCAATCTTCCGCCGCCAAGCCGCGCGGTTCGTCGTCTCGAACGATCGCGAATGGACGACACTGACGCTGGTCGCCAACGGCCCGACGTTCGCGACTTGGGTCAACGGCATCCCCGTCACCGTCTGGACCGACGAACGCAAGCCTCATGCGAGCGGCAATGCTCGTGAAGGTCTGCGGCTCGAAAGTGGCCACCTCAGCCTACAAGGTCACGATCCAACGACGAATCTCGACTTTAGAAACATTCGGATCGCATCCGAGTAGTCTTGGTCGTTGACGGGCAGAAGGGGATCGGCTCATGACTGCTGTCGAACCGACGCCGACAAAGAAAACGATGAACCCGTGTCTGGCAATCGGGGGCGGCGTGACTGGTTTTCTCACCCTGTTTCTGGGCGGCCTGTGGATCGGCTTATTGTTTGTCTATGAGAAACTGGAACCCAATGATCGACGCTTGCCGGATGGTTCGATCCTGCGTCTTGAGAAAGTGACTTGTGGTTCAACGCACGAGTGTTCCTACGAGTTTCAAAAACGAATGTGGGGCATCTTTCCAACGCCGCAAAAACAGTTGCTCCGCCACGCCACTGAGCCGGACCAACTGGTCGTCTGGATGACGCGACGCAGTTCGCGCACTGGTTCGCCAATGAATTTTGCATGGTGGCAAAGCAGCCGTCTGCTCGACAAATTTGGGAAGGAATTGCATGACTATCAGGCGATGATGATCGAGTTAGGGGGTCTGCACGAGCAGCGGACTCTGCGAGACGCCCCGAAAGCCAAGGTCAGGTCAGCCGACGCTTGGATGGCACTCAGTTGCTTTCCGCAGCATCGAACTGTGGATGGCATGTTGCGGCTCAAAATCCGAAATACAGCGGGGAACGTGGTAGCGGAGTTTGAAGTGCCGCATCCGTCCCCGGCCGATCCGCCGATGTGGTCACCCGAATCTCTGCCGATGACCAAGACGGATCGCGATCTGTCGGTGACGCTCGAACGCATCGAAGTCACACCTATCAAAGGCCGCAACTCGCCAAATCCAACGCGGTGGCAGCTCAAGCCGAAATTCACGCTCCGTTGGAGCGACGGCCGTCGTCGGGACTGCCTTCTTCCGACGCACGCAGTGATTTCGCCGTGGACGAACGATTCGAACAAGGCTCACAACCAATGTTTCGAATCGGCGTTTCATGAACCCGCCTGGAAATTCCGGCTCGCCGTGGTCAAGTATCCCTACGAAGACTTTGAACCGGACGAGCTTGCCACAATTCGGAACATCTCCTTGCCGCCGGCGGACACAGCCATACTTCACAACGAGAAGGTTTCCGCGAATGGCGTGACGTTGGAATTGGTGGCCATCGCAGGAGCCGGAACGACGTCCTATTTCGTCCCGCGAACCGTGCCGCTCGAACGAGACTTCCTCCAGAGTTCGACGAAGGACGCTTCCCTGAAATTTGAGATGTCGTTAGCGGAACCAAATCGGATGCGTGCGAGTTCTTCGTTTCCGCATGTGCTCTACCGGATTCACTTAGCCGACCGCTATCGGAGCATCGATACGGTTCTGCTCGATGATCGCGGCGCGAAGCCTAAGGGCGTGATCGATTTGCATGACAAGGAGTTCCGAGGAATCGTTTTTCAACCCGCTACTGATTCTAAGACGGTAGATCTCACCATCATTGCCCAGATCGCGCGCGAATTTGAATTCACCTTCAAACCGCCGGAATTGAACGGAAGGTAACCATCAGGAATCACTCTACTGCGGTTGGCATTCTCGGTGCCTAGCGTTGGCGACCGCCTGCCTCTGGCTGATTGATGCCAGGCCGGCACTGAAAGTGAATCGCTGACGCGGCGTTTGATCGGTGTCACGGTGCACTCGATGGTGCCGTTGGTTTACCCAGTGCCTCATAGACCTCAGCGAGCAACCGAGTGAATTGTGGTGACGTTGTCGGCTGCCGTTTGGTCAACTCGGTGAGTTCACGCTCGGCATCCTCGGTTTGTGATTGAAGTTGCAGGCTTTGAACCAGCAGAGCTTTTGATTCTAAGTGCTGTGCAGAGTTGGCATCGGACAGCTCCAGAGCTTTTCGCAGGGCAGTCTCGGCAGCGGCGAAGTTGGAAGCTCGCAGTTCGGCGGCACCGAGTGATTGCCACGCGAAGGCGTAGGCCGCATCTCGGGCGACTGCTCGCTGAGCTTGTTTCAAGCTGAGTGGGAGGTCACGCAAGTCCGTCATGGGGCAGACGGCGTGCAGCCAAGCGGAGCGAGCCAGCAACCTTGGATTGTCGGGAAGCAATTCGAGCGATTTCTTGAAATGCAGCAGCGCGTGCGCGTAGTGGCTGCGAGCGTCGGGCTTCACGCCTCGTTCCCACAGCCGATCGCCGAAACGCTGCGCTGCATCTCCAATGTCAGAAGCCAGCGACACATCCAGAGGCGCGTACAGAAAGCAGATGTTGAGCAGATGCAACTCGATCCCCAGCGTTGCATCGGGGGTGGACGATTCGGGGCGATGCTGGTCCAAGTGGATGTGGGCGCGAATCGTGGCCAGAGCATCGTGGCGGACCTCAGCCTGATCGGGGAACGCGCTCAACACGGGGAAGAGCAAGCCCTCTGCGTCTTCCAAATGCTTTGCGGCTAGATCCCAATGGCGGTCTGCGACTTTGGCCCGCGCGAGACTGCGCAAGCTGCGAGCCAGCAGGATTCGATAGTCGCGAGAATGCGGTTCGGCTTCCCAAATCTTCTTGCGGATTTCGTAGGCTTCCGCGATCAGCGGATCGGCCTCACTGACACGTCCCAGCGTTCTCAGCAAGTTGCCGTAATCGTCCAGGCACAGCGACAGTTCTTGTTGGCACCAGTTGCTCCCGGCGGATCGGGCCACCGCGCGACGAAGAATTTCAGCCGCCTCACGATACACGGATTCGGATTCGGCCTCGCGTCCGGTGCAGTTCAAGATCACGCACAAATTCACTCGCGCGTTCGCTTGATGCACCGGTGGGTTGATGTCGTTGGGCTGTAATTTGGCGAGCGATTCGTTGACCTCGATGCACCGGCGATACGCGGCCTCGGCCACGACGATCGCGCCCTCTTGACGGCTGTTGTTGCCTTGCAGGCGTAGCGCAGTGGCCAAGTCGCGCAGACACGGCAGCCGGTGCGGCTCGTCCGTCGGTGCGTCGAGCAAT
>CAZILR010000245.1:0-7551 GCA_964539995.1 uncultured Planctomyces sp. | reverse complement strand
TGTCGGTCTGAGCGAACTTCTTGGGCTTGATCTTGTGCTCTTGAGACGCGCCGAGCAGGTCGTACAGGAACGCCACGTCGAGCTTCAGCACTTCGATGAACTCGATCATGCCGCGGTTCGAGACGTTGAACTCGCCGTCGAAGTTGAACGCTCGCGGATCGGACTCGCTGCCGAATTCGGCGATCTTGCGGTAGTTGATGTCGCCGGTCAGTTCGGTGCTGTCTTGGTTCTTCTCGTCCTTCGGCTGGAACGTGCCGATACCGATGCGGTCTTGCTCGGACAGGAAGATGCGTTTGACGACGACGTCTTCGACCACTTTGGTCCAGTCGCCGTTGTATTGCATCTGCCGCTCGCGGAATTCGTAGCGGCACAGCGGGCAAAGCTCGCCCGTGAATTCCAGCGGATATTCATGCTCGCCGACTTTGCCTGAGCGGTTCGTCTCGACGAATTGCCGAATCGACTCGCGCTGAGCGTCCGGCACGAGTTGCAACGGCGACTCGTGCATCGGACACCAGGTGATGCTGCCGTCGGCTTCTTTCCAGCCGAACGAATACAACGCTCCGGCGTCCGTCCAACTGTAGTGCTCCAGCCCACGCTTTAATTGGCGGGCGATCGTACTCTTTGAGCTACCGACCGGGCCGTGTAACAGCAACACTCGCCGTTCACTGCCATACTTGAGCGCGGCGGATTTGAAGACGTTGACCAAGTCCATCAGCGTCTTGGTCAGGCCGAAGATGGCGTCCTCGCCGCCGTGGTCCGGGTCGTCGAAGAACTTGTAGCGGATCAGATTCTCTTTGGAGTTCTCGACTTTGTAGGTGCCGTAGGACATGACCATGTCGTACAGCCGTTGATACGCCGTGCGGTTCACGCCAGGCTGCTGGCAACTGATGTCGAGATAGTCCGAGAACGTGCCGACCCAATGTTCTTGGCGGAAGGCCTCGGGGCTATGTTGAGCGGAAATGTTTTGCAGGAGTTCGCGACCAGTCGCCATAGCACCGTTCCTTGTGAGGAGGAAAAAGCGTGTTAGGGGCTTGCCGCTGCCGGTATCACGAGCCGACAGCGGAAGGTTGGTTGTTCTTCAGTGCTCATCAGTGGGTTTGCAAAAACAAAAGGGATTGGAACTGTCATTCCACCTCGCGTGGCGAGCGGGACATTGGCCAATTGGGACGGAGCGTCTCACGCAGTGCGGGATCGCGGCTTCAAACCGCGAAGCAATCCCGATTCGTGCGGGTCCGACCTTCCTTGGCCAAAGCCGACTTGTCAGCGAAGAGCGATTGCAGACTTGCCGGATCATGCCCTTCCTGGGAGCCACCAGCGAAGTTGGGTAGGCATCTCAACCCGGTGGATTATCACGTCAGGTGAAAGTGAGGCAAGACGAGTTTTCTCTCTCGTCAGAACCTCTCTTGCGAAATGCGGGTTGTCCACGCGAGCCGAAGGGGCACATTCGGATGTTTCACCTCAACGCCATCGGCGCGATCGCGCACGCCGTTGGAGTCGCGGTTAAACGGTTCGTTCATCGCCGCCTGAGGCAGTGGCACGACGAACGACATGTCGCAGCGCGTCGTCCGGCAGAGAGTAGCTGGAGGCGATGAGTGGATCGCCAGGTTCCAGTAAATCGGGATACTGATGAGGGACCGCTTCGACGGCGAAGACTTCCTGAACCGCGTCCTCAAAATGGACCCAGCCGACTTGGCGGCCGGTGGGAAGATGGACGACACCCAATCCGCAGAGACGTTCTTTGTCTTGCAGGCGCGTCGCTATGGGGATGCCGCTGAAGATCGCCGATTCGCGAACTTGCGACAGCCCCACGAATGCGAACTCGCCGCTGAAGGACAAACCGCGAGTAAAGCCGTCGAATTTGCAGACCGGCTCGTATCGGCCGGTCGGGAGATCGACGAATCCCAAACTGCCGTCGCCCGATTCCAGCAGCCACAGCCGGTCGTTGTGCCAGCGTGGTGAGTGCGGCATCGACAGTCCTTGCCGCACGATTTCGCCGCTGGGGACGTCGATCAAGACACCTCCGTCTTTTTTGTGAGCGCGCCAGCCCTGCGGAGCATCGGAAATCGAGTGACACGTCACGAACGCGGGTTGTCCGTCGCGCAGCGCGAGTCCATTCAAATGGCAGCGATCTTCCGGGCCTAATCCCGTGATGAACTTCGGCCACCAGCGCGGGACGAAGCTGTGTTCGGAGTCCAGCGTACACAGACACGAGAACAACGTGTTGACGAACCACAACCCCTCGCGTCCCCACGCCAGTTCGTGAATGTCGATGTGTCCGGTGATGTGATTCTTGCGGGGAATAAAACAGGCGTCCGACGCGGGCAGAGGCGGGAGCCGGCTGCAAACGGCGGGCATGTTCCAGAACTCCACGACGTCCCGATCCGTGCCGATAGCCAGACGGCCCGCGTGATGCGCCATGCCCATCGGACGCGGGAATTTGCGGAAGTGCGTGTTGAGCTCTTGCGGATTGGACGCTCGCAAGACGACCACGAATCCCGCCTGGTACGTCGAAACCAACAGCGAGCGTCCGATGCGAGCCAGAATCTCCGGGACGGAACTGGTCGTCTGACTGCGCAGCGGCGACGATTCGGGAACCATTGTGTCGGCGGTCATGTTGGTGATTTCGTCGTGAGGGTGGAATGACCGGAATTTTGATTCGGTGGATCGCAAGCCGTTGGCGAAATTTCGCGTGACCTGTCTTGTGATCGGGTCGATGGATCCTACCATCGCTCGCCTTGAACTGTCGCACTCCGAAGGACACAACATGCCGTTGAATCGCTGGTGGAATTGGCTGTCGAGAGGTGCGGGACTTTCACGGCGAGTGCGATCGCAGCGGTCGCGACGATTCTCACGACGGCCCGGTTTGGTCGAACGGTTGGAGCAGCGGTTGCTGCCGGCGGCGATCACCGTCACGACGCTCAATGACGAGGTGAACGGCGCAGTGAACGGCATCAGTCTGCGCGAGGCGATCGCGACAGCGAATGGCAACGCTGACGCGGATGTCATCTCGTTCGCCGGTGGCTTGTCCGGCGGAACGCTCAATCTGAGCGGGGGCGAGCTGCTGATCAGCGGTACGACGACCATCACGGGGTTCGTCAACGGGGCGGGGTTGCCGCTGCTGACGATCGACGCCAACGACCTGTCCCGCATCTTCCGGATCAATAATTCCGTTTCAGGAGCCTCTACGGCGGTCGAACTTTCGGGGCTGACGCTCACCGACGGGAACGTCGCTAGTGGGGAAGATGGTGGAGCCATTCTTCACGAGTCAGGCGAGTTGGAAATCCGCAACTGTTCGATCACGGGCAACACGGCCGACGACGGCGGCGGTATTTTCACGAGAGATCCCTTAACGATTGAGGACAGCCTTATCACGGACAATGTCGGCCGGTTATCTGCGGGTGGCATCTACTCACGAGACGAGCTCACCATCAACGATTCAACGATCTCCGGAAATCGCAGCGAGAATGGCACCGGGGGTTTCGACGGTGGCGGCGGCGGAATCAAATTCCGTTACGGAAACTTCCTGATCGTCAATCGCTCCACCATCTCTGGAAACGTGTCCGCATCTGGCCCAGCCGGGAGCCGTGGGGGTGGAATCTTCTTTGTGGCGAATGAGTTTGCGTCTCCTGGCGAACCAAGCTCGGTTCTGCGAGTGACCGACAGCACTATCAGTGGAAACACGACGGCTCGCGACGGCGGCGGCATCTACTTTGGAGGAGGCGAAGGGGATGCTGTGTGCGAAATCATCGACAGCACCATCAGCGGCAACACTGCGGGGCACGAAGGGGGCGGCGTCTACTTTTACGGTGGTGATGACGGCGATGCGACACTCGACATCGTCCGCAGCACGATCAGCGGCAATACATCGGGACGTAGCGGCGGCGGGCTGTATGCCTATGACGGCACGACGACCATTCTCAGCTCCACGATCAGCGGCAACATTTCGGGGGACGATGGGGGTGGAATCTACGCCTACGCGGGAGACAACTCGAATGGTGGTGCCGCGCTGACGATTCAGAATTCCACAATCTCCGGCAACCGGACGACCGGGAATGACTCCACCGGAGCGGGAATCCACTCGAACGTGGGACGCCTGACGATCGAAAGCTCGACGGTGTCCGCGAACTTCTTCCAGCAGGACTCGTCGGGCGGCCATGCGCAGTTGGACATTCTGTTTGATGCGATCGCAATCGAAGACCTCGCCGTCGGTCAGGCGACGATTCGGAATTCGATCTTTGCGAACTCACCCGACAACGCGGATATCCGCTACATCGGCGGCTTGGGTGAACCGCCCGATGAGGAACTTCTGATCGAGTTCAGTCTCGTGGAGTTCGTCGATTTCAACCCGGCCTCGCCGTTCGTGAACAGCACCAACAACAACCTCTTCGGCAACGATCCGAATCTCGGCCCGTTGCAAGACAACGGCGGCCCAACCTTCACGCACGCGCTGCTGACGGGCAGTCCGGCACTCGATGCCGGCAGCGCCGCGCTGCTTCCCGCGGATGCGTTCGATCTCGACGGCGACACCAACCTGACCGAGGCTCTGCCGTTCGATCAGCGCGGGACCGGATTCGCGCGCGTCGTCGGATCGGGATTGGACATCGGCGCGTTTGAGACGCAAGCGGTGGTCGCCACGGTCGGCCGATTGGCGATCGGCTCGGACGTGGGCCGCAACAGCCAGCCGGTCGTGCGCGTGTACGACGAGACGGCGTTCACCGGCGGTGGCACGCCGACTCCGCTGTTCGAGATTTCCGCGACGGACACTTACGGAGCCACCTATCGCGGCGGCGTGCGTGTCGCCGTGGCAGACGTCAACGGCGACGGCATCGCCGACATCATCACCGCGCCCGGACGCAACAAGGCTCCCGACATCAAAATCTTCAGCGGTGTTGATGGTACGCTGCTCGGCACGATCGCAGCTACCGCGACTTACGGAGCCAACTTCAAGGGAGGCGTGTACGTCGCGGCCGGCGACGTCACCGGCGATGGCCGCGCCGACATCGTGGTCTCGCAGGAACTTGGCAGCCCGACCGTGATCGTCTTCCGCAACCTCGCCCCGGACACCGGAGTCGGGTTCGCCGAATACAACCGCACGCGCGTCTTCGCCGACTTCCGCAAATTCATCGGCGGAGCGACCGTCGCCGTCGGTGACGTGGCGGGTTCGACCAACGGCGAGATCATCGTCGGCTCCGGCCCCGGTATGAGAACCGTGGTGCGCGTGTTGTCGGTGACGGCGACCAGCGCCACTGCCGGAACATTGACCACGCTGCGGGACATCAATCCTCCGGCCCAATTCGGGAACCGCTTTAATCACGGCGTGTATGTCTCCGTCGGCGATGTGGTCGGCTCGGACGGTAAACTCGAAATCCTGACCGGCTCCGGTTCCGGCTCGCTGATTACGGGAGCTGGTTCAACCGTCCGCATCTACAACGGCGCGACGGGCGCACTCTTGAACTCGTTCCAGGCGTTCGGCACGCGTGCCGCCGTCTCGAATTCGCCCGTGCGACTCGCCGTGCGCAACGGCACGATCTTCGCCGTGCAAAGCCAGGACGGTCGCAGCCAGTACCAGGTCCGCCGCTTCAGTCTCAACGAGCAAGAAGGGGGCGGCTTCTTCTCCGTCGCCGCTACCGACCCCAGCGACCCCCGCTTCTTCGGCGGCGGCCTGTTCATCGGCTGACGGTGCCGGCTGTTTGGCAGCAAGGTCGGTCGTCAGCCGGGGACACGAGCGGTCAGTGTGGGACAGCGCTCCCCCAATTCGTAGGTGGGCACGGCCACCTCCACGTCTTCAAAGCACTCCGCCAGAATAGCTCGGAACTCAGCGATCGTGGGAAAGTAGAGTCGAGCGGCTTTGCCTTCGTAAAAGCGAATGGTCTCGATGGCGCGAGTGGACCAACCTGGCTGGGGAAGTTTCGTGACATCGAGGTCAGCATCCCGGCACGCTTGCCAGACATCCTGTTGACGGACTCCGTGACAACTTTCGGTCTGCAACGACATGGCTAGTCGCCATTTGAAAATATGGAAGTTTCCAATTTGATTCGAGCGCGCGGCATCGAGCACCTCAGCCACCGTCTCGCCAGGACATCCCTGCGCGAAGTGCCGATAGACGAACAGGCCACCGGGCTTCAAAAGCTGGAACAGCGATTGAATCAGCCGTCGTTGTCCGGCGGGATAATCGAAGTGGGCCAAGCCACCATCGCCGATCACGACATCCTGCGAGTGCGGAGCCAGTCCGGTGTTCATCCAGCTTCCGACCACGGCGCGGCGAACACCGGCCAGGTCGCCGGGCCAGACGATTCGCACCATGCTCTCGGACTGATCCATGCCGATGAGCTGGCAGACGAACGGCCAATCCATCGTCGCGATCTCCGGCGTCACTCCACAAAGAAAGACGTTCGCGGCCCGCACGTCTCGGTGGGCCGACCACTGAGCCAGCGCGCGCTGCGAGATCCGCAAGTCCTCGGCACATGGCCGCAGCGGTGGGCCCCAGTCCTGAAAGTGATGAGCGATGTCATCCCAGGTCGTTTGCAATTCCGTTGCCATGAGAGACTGCTCGCGTTTCGAGTTCGACGATCACCATTTTCAATTTGCCACCCGGTGGACGTTCCAAGAAGGGCAGCTCCGCGACATCGACCTGCACGGCCGATTCCAACTCGCGACGCACGACCGCCCGCATCCGTTCGGCGTGGTCCGCCGTCCAAGTTCGATCCGGCACCACTCGCAGGAGGACGCGATCGACCTCGCGCTGGAGGAATTGAAACTGGTGGCAGCCGCCGACCTGACGCAGTCCGATGGTGATTCCCATCGACGATTTTCGTCGTCCATCCGGCAGAAACAAGAACGGATGACGCCGGCCATCGACGTGTTCCCACAACGGCAGCCCGCGTCCGCAGGGACACGGTCCCGGCGCGAGCGTCACGTCATCCAGCATTTCATATCTCAAAAACGGATTCACGAAATTGTGCAGACTCGTGATGACCAGTCGTCCGGTTTGACCTGGCAGACAAGGCCGATCATCGGCATCGAGCACCTCGGTCAACACACTCTCGCCATGCACATGCAAGCCGTGCCCCAGAGGGCAGGCCGACGCGACGTAACCGGTCTCGGTGGTGCTGTAGAGGTTCTTGACCGGCACGCCGAACGCCGTCTCGATGCGCTGACGCACAGCCGAGGTCAACGGCTCGCCGACCGTTTGGATAGTCTTGAGGCTCGGAAGTCGCCGTCCACTTTCGAGCAGCAGATTGGCCAAAAACTCCAAATTGGTCGGCATGCTCAGCAGACAATCCGGTTGAATGCGTTCGAGCCAATCCAGTTGCCGGCGCGGGTCTTGGCGAATGTCCATACCGAACCCCGGTCCACTCTCGAACAGCAGTTGCCCCACTTGAGTCCACGCGGGGGACGACATTCCCGCGAGCGCGGCCGGCAGCGTTTCCGGCGACTTGGCAATCAAACGAATGGCCGCCAGCCGCCCGCACGGGTCCATGCCGCCCCACTCCAGATCGCGAAGGTAAAGGGCATTCCACCACAGGCCGTCTCGATTCGTCGTGCGGACCT
>CAZILR010000244.1:6444-7560 GCA_964539995.1 uncultured Planctomyces sp. | reverse complement strand
ACGCGAGGCCAATTTGCAGAAAAAGGTAGTTGGCTACATAAGAAAAGGCCCCCGCGACATCGGGATGGTGCTTGATCTGGCGAAAGCAAGACTTGACGTCGTTGGCGTGCACGACGATGTCGTCGCGGCACTGGAAGAGTCGGCGAAAGCCCTCGACGAAGTTGGCTTCTTGAAGAGCTTCGAGCGGTTCAGCAAGCAACGGCTCGGCCAGGAACCGCAGTACGAATTCTTGGCGAAGGAGCAAGTCGCGACCGCTGGCGAGAAGCCGTGGACGAAACTGTCACCGCATCTGTTTCTGACCGGCAACACGTTTGTGCTCCGCTCGGAGGCTGGGCCGATCGCGGTGTTCGATCCGTTTGGTGCGACTCTTGCCGAACAAATCCGTCGCTTGCAGCGCGACGAGCAACTCGGCCCGATCGAGGTCGTGCTCATCAGCCACGCGCACAACGACCACTACGTCGGCCTGCATCAGTTGCCGAATCGCGAATCGTTCGAGGTTTGGACGCTCGAAGACGTCGCCCGACCGATGGCCGAACCATTCCGAGTGACCGCCTTTGGTCTCGATGCACGCTCGATCCGCACCGACCAATGGCTGAAGGCGAACGAGACCGCGACGTGGCGCGAGTTTTCGTTCGCCGTGCGGCACTTCCCCGGCCAGACGTTTTTCACAATGGGCCTGCAAACGGCGATCGACGGGCGAACGTGTTTCTTCACGGGCGACAACTTTTTCCACGCCGACCAATTTTCCGGCAGCGGTGGCTGGTCGGGTCGCAATCGCGGGTGGCCAGATTTGTATGCCAAGAGCGCTCAAGCGGTGCTCGATGCGAAACCCGATTGGGTGCTCGCCGAACACGGCGGAGCATTCGCGTTCAACGCCGAAGACTTTCGTCGCCGAGTCACCTGGGGCCAGGCTGCCGCGAAAGCCGCCGATGCAATCTCTCCCTCAGGACGATTCCGCCGCGATTGGAATCCGAGCCGCATTCAAGTCGAGCC
Organism: uncultured Planctomyces sp.; assembly: GCA_964539995.1. Taxonomy (GTDB): domain Bacteria; phylum Planctomycetota; class Planctomycetia; order Planctomycetales; family Planctomycetaceae; genus SXKJ01. The sequence continues at coordinate 6,567 of CAZILR010000244.1, read as the reverse complement.
GTTGCTCGTCCGCGCTTCGGCCGGCGAGTCCGCCAAGACGACCGTGCTCATCGACAACCCGCTGCCTCAGCCGGAGACGTTGCGGCTACGGCTCGATCACGGCTCAAGCACATCACCGTGGTC
>CAZILR010000244.1:0-6434 GCA_964539995.1 uncultured Planctomyces sp. | reverse complement strand
GGCGCGTTCAACTGCCAGCCGGGCGACACGTCGTGCCGCTGATCGTCACCTCGGCCAGCGGCGACCTCGAGGACGGCGGCGACAGCTTCGTCGTGTTGGAGATCGTCGAGAAATAGAGTGCAGCGTCGTTCGATGGCGGCTCAGTGCGAAACCGACGCCGCTGCTTTCTCGCCCACGAGCCGGTCTTCATAGAACCGCGTCAAACCAAACGGTTCGAGTTTCGGCGGCGTCTTGCCCGTCGCAATCAACTCGGCCATCAAGTACCCCGACGCTGGCCCGGCCTTGAAGCCATATGTACCCCAGCCGACCGTCATCAAGAAGCCTTTGACGTCGGGTGTCCCACCCATGATCGGTGAATAATCGGGAGTCATGTCGCACAGCCCCGCCCACTGCCTCAGGATCTTCACGTTGGCGAGATGCGGGAACAGTTCCAGGAGGTGCGTCGCGGCTCCTTCGAGGAACGACAATGTGCCGCGCAGCGAGTAGCTCGCGTGATCATCGACCTCAGCACCGAGCACCAATTCACCGCGGTCGGTTTGCGAAACGTAAACATGCAGCGTCGAGGACACGATCACCGAATTGAGAAACGGTTTAAGCGGTTCGGTCACAGCCGCCTGCAGCGGATGCGTCTCGATCGGAATTTCTAGCCCGACCATCCGGCTAATCAATCCCGCATATCCGGCTGTCGCGTTGAGCACCGTCTTCGTCTTGATGCGTCCGCGATTCGTGACGACCGCCTCGACTTGCCCGTTTTGAACTTCGATGCTGGTCACTTCGGTCTTCTGGTGAACGTGTCCGCCGCCTCGATCGACTCCGCGAGCAAACGCCCACACGACCGCATCGTGCCGGATGATGCCGCCGGGTGGGTGATACAACGCCGCTTGAATCGGAAAGCGGCTATGGCCGAAGACATTCAAGTCGGGAACGATCCGCTGAATCTCTTCGGGAAAGATGATCCGCGAGTTCACGCCCATCAGTTGGTTCGTATTGGCTCGCTCCGTCAGGCCAGTCACGCCCTTCTCGTTATGAGCCAGCGTGAGATGCCCGTGCTGCGAAAACATCACGTTGAATTCGAGATCGGCCGCCAACTGCTCGTACAACTTGACCGACAGGTCGTAGAACGCGATTCCCTCCGGCGTGCGATAGTTCGAGCGGACAATCGCCGTGTTCCGCCCCGACCCACCGAACCCGACGTACTTCGCTTCGAGCACCGCGATGTTGCGCACGCCCATCTGCGTCAGGTAGTACGCTGTCGCCAACCCATGCACACCGCCACCAATGATGACGACGTCGTATTGGTCTTTGAGTTCATGCTCGCGCCACATCCGCTGAGTCGTCATTGCAAAACCTCCAACCCGGCGGGCCGGAGTCCGAACTCTTGGCCGGCATCCATCAGCACCTCCCAAAAGAACTCCGCCGAATCGCTGCACACATGCAGTTCAAACCGATCCGCGAACCGGCCGAAGAGCGTGTTGACGCCGAAGATCGGTCCCTGGCAGCACGCCTGCACCGGCAGCGTCCGCTCGCGCAGATCGACTGCCGTGACCTTGTTCAAAATCCGCTCCACATCCGGACCGACCAGCGCGAGCGATGTCCAGCCGCCGGTGACATCAATCGCCCCATCGCTTGGTGACAGTTTGCCGAACACGATCGCTCGGCTGGGAGTCAGCCGATAAGCATGCCGGCCATCGGCACTGTGAATCTTTCGCAACGGGACATCGACACCGCAGATCGAATTCAGTGTCGCACCGGTCTCCGGCCCGTTGATCTCGAATGTCGGCACATGTGACAGATCGACCAGCGCGTTGCCCGTTCGATCCGATTGCTGCGGATAACGCACAGCAACTTGCCAGCCATTGAGCACTTCGACGGTCGCACCCAATTGGCGGTGTCGTTCGAGTAGCGGTCCACGAGCAATTGTCGTCACGGTCATTGGTCACCTTTGGAGGATGGGCACTCTTGCCCGTCCAGAAAGCGAAGGACGGGCAAGAGTGCCCATCCTCCAAAAACTAACTCTTCAACTTCGCCCCCGGCGGATCGTAGAACGGTTCATCCTGCACAACCGCCGGGATCAATCGACCGTTGACCTGAATCTGAATCGTCTCGCCGTTGCGACCGAGCTTCGCTGGAACCCACGCGAGGCCGATCGTCCCGCCCACGGCCGGCGAATAGCCGCACGACGTGATCCGCCCACCGAGCTTGCCGTCGCAGAGTACCAGCGATGCGAGATCCGGCAGGACCGATTCCGACAAACGAAAACCAACCAGCTTGTTGCGATCACCGCGTTGCTGAGCGCGAGCCAACGACTCCTTGCCGATGAAGTCGTCTTTGTCGAGCTTCACGATCCACGGCATGTCCGCTTCCAACGGGTTCGAGAGCGCGTCGGTGTCGATGCCGGGCAGCAAGTGCTTCTTCTCCAGCCGCAGCACGCGCTGAGCTTCGAGGCCGAACGGTGCAATCGAGAACTCGCGGCCCGCTTCGAGGATCGACTCCCACACATGCAATCCGAATTGGCTGGGGACGTGAATCTCGTAGCCGAGTTCGCCGACGAAGCCGATCCGCAGCACAATGGCCGACACGCCCGCGATCGTGCATTCGCTCGCGGCGAGATACGGCATTGCGTCGGACGAGAGGTCGGCATCGGTCAGCTTTTTCAAGACTTCGCGGCTGCGTGGGCCGGCGAGGTTCATCGCGGCATAACTGCCCGACACGTTGGTCATCCGCACGTCCCACTCCGGCCGACCAGCCAGCCACCAGCGGAACCAACTATCAATCGCGTCCGCGTTGCCGGTCGTCGTCGTCAGAAAGAACCGATCGTCTCCCAGCCGCGCGATCGTGCCATCGTCCAACAAAATGCCCGCGTCATCGCAGATCACTCCGTATCGCACGCGGCCGACCTTCAGGTTCGCGAAACGATTCGGGTAGATGAACTCCAAGAATTTGACGACGTCCGCTCCGCGCAGCTCGATCTTGCCGAGCGTCGAGACATCAATCACTCCGGCTCGCTGTCGCACCGCTTCGTATTCCTGCGTGACCGACGAATACACCTGCGGGCGTTTCCAATTGCCGGCATCACCCATCTTGGCCCCGGCCTTCTCGTGCCAAGCGTGCATTGGCGTGCGGCGGACCAACGAGAAATGCAACGCCCGCCCCGCGAGCACTCCCAGCGGCAACGGCTGCTCCGGCGGCCGAGCGGTTGTCACACCGGTCTCGGCGATCGACAGCCCGTTGTGCCGAGCACAAATCGCGATCGAGGCCGCCTGGCACATCTTCCCCTGACACGGCCCCATGCTGACCGTCGAGTACCGCTTCAGCGTCTCGATGTTCGAGTAGCCCTCGTCGATCGCGTCGCAGATGTCTTTTTCGGTCACGTCTTCGCACAGGCAAACGAACTTCTTCTTCGCCCCGGAAGGGGCGACGTAGTGACACGACGGAAATGATTGACTGAGCGGCGAGGCGCTAGCCGTCGGTGATTTCTGAGACAAGCTGCCAACAGTACCGGCGGCTAGCGCCGTTCCGCTCAGAAGGACTGCGGCTTCGGCTCCTACCCGCTGGCCGTCCGCCGCCGCATCGCGCGGATCGTGCAGACCATTCACCGCACCGGTTGAGTGCATTGCCGGAGCATGTTGGATCACGACCGCTTGATCGAGCGACTCGTCATATCGCAGCTTACAACCGTTCTGGTACAGCAGCGAATTCGCAGGTGTGAATCCCACAGCCTGCACGATCCAGCGGCAGGAGATCGACTGCTTCGGATGCCCCGCCAGCGGCGCGATGACCGCTCCGCTCACATGTCGCGAACCATTCGCCGAGATGATCGTGTGACCGCGAAACGTGCGGATGCCATCGGCCATCTCCGGCGGATTGTCTCGCACATCGACAATCGCAGTCACACGCGTGCCTGCGGCCTTAAGCTGTCGTGCAACGCGATATCCCTGAGCGTTGTCCGTGACGACAACCGCGTCACCGGGAAACCGGCAATGATCGAGTTGCAATAGCCGTTGCACGCCGCTGGCGAGCATCACGCCAGGCAAGTCGTTGTTCTCGAAGACAAGCGGCCGTTCCCAGCAACCAGTCGCGACGATCACTTGAGCAGCTCGCAGCCGGATCATCCGCTGGCCTTGTTGGATGCCGAGATAGTTTCCCTCGTAGCAACCGAAGACTCCGGCGGAGGAGATCCTCGTAATCGCAGGATGCTCGGTGACGCGGCGGATCAACTCTCGAAGTTCCGCAGTGACGTTAATTTGTAGCGACGGCCTTTCTTGGCCGTCGCCTCCACAACGGCCAAGAAAGGCCGTTGCTACAAGATCGGGATCATGCCGCAGATGTCCGCCGAGTTCCGGCTGCTCGTCGATCAGCGTGACAGTCACTCCCGCATCGGCAGCCGCGAGTGCCGCATTCAATCCGGCGAGGCCACCGCCGATGACCGCGACGTCGGTGAAGAGGTTTTGCTTGTCGTACACCCCCTCTGCGCCGTGCTCGCGGTTGATCGTGCCGAGGCCGGCGATGCGGCGGATGAATTTCTCCCAAACCGGCCACATCCAGCGCGGTTTGTACATTCGCTTGTAATAAAAGCCGACCGGCATGAAGCGGTGCAGCTTGTCGAAGATCCGCAGCAGGTCAAACTTCACCGACGGCCAGGCGTTTTGTGACTTCACGATCATGCCCGGCTTCGCGGCCTGCGTGCAGATGCGGACGTTCGGAGTCCCATCGACCGTGCAAATGCAATTCGGACAGCGGCCCGACATGCACAGCAGCCCGCGCGGCCGGTGATACTTGAAGCTCCGCGAGACGATGTGCTCGCCAGCGGAGTGCAGCGCGCCGGCGACCGTTTGGCCAGATTCGGCACGCACGCGGTGTCCGTCGAATTCAAACTCGATGGATTCAGGTTGAGTCGTTCCAGATTCGGATGTCATTGAGTTGTCTTTGCGGTTCCGCCCCGAAGGAGCAGCCATAAGCCAGCCCAGGGCATCGCCCTGGGTGGCGGATTGTTCAGAGAATTCAATGCCCTGAAAGGGCGACACTGTTTTCGATGATGGTTTCGCCCCTTCAGGGCTTCAGGATCATTGGGGATTGCTGACCCAGGCCGACGCTCCCGATGGTCGCTTGGCCTGGGCTGGTTTACGGCTGCCCCGTTGGGGCGAACAAGGCTCGGCTATTGGGTCGCCGGTTCCTGTTGTGGCTCGAACCGCTTCGTTTCCAGCACTTGGTTCGTCCGCGTGTCTCGGCGGACGAGGAACCACAGCTTGCAGGCGGAGCGGTGATACCACCACTCGGTCTGCTCCCCGGCGATGTTCGGCCGGTTGTAGAGATACTCCGCCCATTGCCGCTCGGTCGCCGTGCCATCCGGCCGCTGGCGCGGCGTCCCGCCGTAGTGATACTCCCACACGGGCCGGCATCCGCAGTTCGGGCAGTCGATTTGGAAGGACATCTTGGTTCCTAATGACGAATTCCGAAATACCCAATGACGAAAGAGTGACGAAGCTCAAATGACGGATTGACTCTCCGAATTTGATTACAGACTCAAATACCAACCTTCGTCGATTTCAACCTTTTCAACCACTTCGGTCTTCACTCCCAACTGAAGTTCTTTCAGCTTGTCTGCCAAAAGATCGCCGTCGATCAGGTCGATCGGCGGCGCACCGTCGCGAGTCGCTTCCTTCACGGCATCACGAGTGAATGTGCCTGTTGTGATGAGCAACCCTTTGTCCGCCCGACCAACCATTGCACCACGAAAGTCACGGACGTGGCCGGCAGTGACAGCCCCTTGATACCGCTTGCATTGAAAGATCACATGAAAACTGAGAATGCCACTGAGACGGACAATGCCACGTCCATCAATCCCGCCATCGCCCGACTTGCCCGTGACTTCAACATGAATGAAGCCACATTCACGGAGAAGCCGCATCGCCAATCGCTCGAACGCGGCAGGGTCAATCTTTTGTGTGAGAATCCGGTGAAGTTGCTCACGCCATGATTGAACTTCTTCGGGGATGTCATCGACATCAATTTCGTCCTCAGTCAATTCACGCTTTCTCGCCTCACGATTCGCGCGGCTGAGTTCGCGGACGACACGAACAATATCCTGAGCGTCGATTGTTTCGATGTGACGCTTATCTGGAACAATCGCCCAAACTCCACGACTGGAGTTTTCAATCAGGCCGTACTTTTTCAGATATGTGCGTGCCCATGCCAGCCGGTATTGCAGTTCGGTTGCACTGCTCTTTTCTGGGTTGTGTGGCTGACTCGCGACGTCCTCTGGCAATCCAAGAAGTTGGACAACCTTCTCGTCGATTTCTTCGATTGAACCGGACCCACCCAAATCTTTGAGCGTTTGGATGACGGGCTGCATCAGTTCAAAGTAACGCGGTACTCGGTTCATATCGGTAAGTTATACGAATTCGTCATTCGAGCTTCGTCATTCTTTCGTCATT
>CAZILR010000243.1:528-7568 GCA_964539995.1 uncultured Planctomyces sp. | reverse complement strand
GCGTGCTGGCCGCCGTCGTGATCCGATGCCGCCCCGGCGTGGTCGTGATGTCGTACACCGGCTCGGTGTGGCCGACCAATTCGGCCGCAAAAGAAACCGCCACACACAACGCGGCGAGCGTCACAGACAAACCAAGCCACAACTTTCGCATGATGATCGCTCCTGTCGGACAAGCATCGAATGATTTTGATGCCAGTCTGGGGAGCAATCGCGGAGTCGTCAACAATGTCAGGCCGAAAGCCGCCGAACACGCGGGACGCTGTTTAACCCCAATGCCATCGGCGTGGGCGCGAGCGGCTGTATGACCTCTTCAGCACGCACGCCGTTGGCGTGGCGGTTAAACATCCTGCCGTGACGTCAGTCAACTCGACCGACAGCGCGGACGCCGGAACCTCGACGATTCATCAGCGAGTCACCGAGGTCGGCACGCGCCTTCTCGGCGAGTGCTTCGAGACGACGGACGACTTCGGAATGTTGCTTGGCCACATCGCGCGATTCGCTCGGATCGTCTTTGAGATTGAACAACGATTGCTCAAGGCGACGAACTTCATACCCGTGACGGCTGGCGATGCCGCGAATGCCAGATTCCTCGATCGACTTCGGTTTCATGTTCGCGAAGTTCGCGGGCTTGCCGGCTTTGCCTGGCGCGCCGGCGACGGTCAGGTAATCGTGAGCGAAGTGCAGCTTCCAATCGCCGCTGCGAATCGCTTGCAGTTCGTCGCCAGAGTAGAACAGCAACGACTCGTGCGGCGTGCGAGCGTCGGGCTGGCCGGAGAGAATCGGCCAAACGTCGAGTCCGTCGATCGGCTTCTTCGGCAACGTCGCGCCGCTGAGATTGGCGATCGTCGGGAGCAAGTCGATCGAGGCCACCGGTTCGTCGCAGGTGCGCCCGGCGGGAATCTTCGCGGGCCAACGCATCAGGCATGGAGTTCGGACTCCCCCCTCAAACGTCGTCAGCTTTCCTTCGCGTAACGGTGACGCAGTGCCGGCATGTTCTCCGTAGGACAGAAACGGGCCGTTGTCGGACGTGAAGATCAGCAGTGTGTTCCCCTCGAGATTCAACCGTTTGAGCGTCGCGACAATCTCGCCAACGGACCAGTCAAGTTCCTCAACGACGTCGCCATACAGGCCGCGCGCGGAGCGGCCTTTGAATTTCTCCGACGCGAAGATCGGCACATGTGGCATGACGTGCGGGACGTACAAAAAGAACGGCTGCTCGCGGTTTCGTTCGAGAAACTGAATCGCCCGCTCGGTGAACCGCCGCGTGAACCGCGATTGATCCGGGTCGAGTTCGGCGGGCTTCTCACCGTCGATCAGCGGCAGTGACGGGATCGTCTTCACGACCGGATGCAGCGGCCCGTTGTCGTTCGAGTACGGAATGCCGAGAAACTCGCCGAAGCCGTTTCGCAACGGCGAGAACTCCGGCCGATGTCCGAGATGCCATTTGCCGAAGATGCCCGTCGCGTAGCCGCGCTGCTGCAACAATTCCGGCAGCAGGACTTCGTCGGCGTGGATGCCGACCTTGCTCGTGTGATTGAGTGCTCCGGCCAAGCCGACTCGATTGGCATAGCAGCCAGTCATCAGCGACGCTCGCGAAGCGGTGCAGACCGGCTGTGAAACGTAGAAGCTGGTGAACCGCGTGCCGTCCGTCGCCAGCTTGTCGATGTTCGGCGTGCGAATGTCTTTCGCTCCGAAGCAACCGACGTCGGAGTAACCGAGGTCGTCGGCGAAGATCAGCACGATGTTCGGGCGGGCTGAGTCCGCCGCGAAGAGTGCTGATGCGTGCGAGAACAGGACAACAGCCAAACAAACAACGGGGCGACAAGCCGACGAGATCATCGCAAAATCCTCGAGCGCGACAGAGTGAAACGAAAGGACTCTGGAAGTTAGCCGACACACTAACCCGAAGCGTCAGCGAGGGCGAGCGCTTCAAAACGCTTCGTCGCAGATCACCTCGTCTCAGCGTCCGCCCTCGCTGACGCTTCGGGTTAGTTTGCCACGGGGACGCTTCCGAGCCGGCGCGGGCACCGATACGCTCCGCCTCGTTCACGAACACTTTTCCGAGGGATGAACTTCATGAGTCAATTACGAGTGGCGATCCACGGTGCGGCGGGTCGTATGGGACAACGCTTGGTCGCTTGCGTCCACAATGACGCCGAACTGCAACTGGCCGCTGCGCTCGACTCGCCGAAGTGTCCGCGTTTGGGCGAAGATGCCGGCGAGGTCGCGGGCTGCGGCAAGACGGGAGTCCTGATCGCGTCCGAATTGTCGGTGCCGGTGGACGTCGTGATCGACTTCTCGGTGCCGGAAGCGACCGAGCATTTGATTCCGCTGTGTGTCGCTCGCAAGCTGCCGCTGGTGGTGGCGACGACAGGGTTCAACGACGCTCAGAAAGCCGCCGTCCAAAAAGCCGCCGAGCAAATTCCGTTGGTCTGGTCGCCCAGCATGAGCGTTGCGGTCAACCTGCTGATGAAACTCGTGCGAGACGCGGCGCGGGTGCTCAAGGACAATCCGGAAGGCGTGGATGCCGAGATCATCGAGCGGCATCACCGCTTCAAAGAGGATGCTCCGAGCGGAACCGCGCTCGCCTTCGGACGAATCGTCGCCGAGGAAATGGGACAAACGAATCACGTTCACGGCCGCAGCGGCCGACCGGGACAGCGGCCTCACAACGAGATCGGCTACCACGCGCTCCGCACCGGCGACAACGTCGGCGAGCACACGATCGTCTTCGGCCTGATGGGCGAAACCATCGACCTGACCGTCCGCAGCCATACTCGCGACAGCTACGCCTACGGTGCTCTCGCCGCCGCGAAGTTCGTGGCTCAACAGAAACCGGGCCTGTACGGCATGGTCGATGTGTTGAAGCTGTAAACCTTGGAGTGCCGCGGCTCGACGCAGCCCTCCATTCCATTGAAATTGCGACCCTCGAAGTCCAAGAAACTCGGTGATCAACGCAGACTGGTGAACATCGTCTTTTGGTTCATCAACATCGTCATTCCAAATGAATAGAGGGCGGTGTCGAGCCACCGCACTCCAGGGGAAATCATGGACGCCATTCAGCATCTCAACGAACTGATTCGCTTCGATTCCGTCAGCTCGAATTCCAACGTGCCGATCACCGATCATGTCGAACGCTTGTTGAAGCAGCGCGGCTTCGAGGTCGAACGACTGGAGTACGACGACAAGCTCGGCGTTCGCAAAGCGAGCGTCGTCGCCAAGCTGGGGCCGGGGACCGGCGGAATGGCGTACTTCGGACATACCGACGTCGTGCCCGCCAGTCCGTGGTTCACCGATCAGCACGGGCCATTCGAGCCGACGATCAAGGCGGGCAAGCTGTATGGCCGAGGGAGTTGCGACATGAAAGGTTCTGTCGCGTGCGCTCTCGCGGCCGTCGAGAGAATTCGAGTCGCGGACCTCAAACGCCCTGTTTACATCACCTGCACAGCGGACGAAGAGGTCGGCTATGGAGGTGCTCAATCGGTCGCAAAGCGATCGACGTTGTTCCGCGAGATGATCGCGGGTGACACGAAGGGGATTATCGGCGAGCCGACAAATCTGGAGGTCGTGTACGCTCACAAAGGGACGTTCGGATTTCTCGCGACGTCGATCGGCAAAGCGTCGCACAGCAGCACGAAGGAAGGATTGAACGCGAACCTGGCGATGATCCCGTTTCTCGTCGAGATGAAGGCGATCCACGACGAAGTGGAAGCCGAACCGGCCTGGCGAAATCCCGAATTCGATCCGCCGACGATTTGCTGGAACATCGGCATCAACGATCACACGCATGCGTTCAACATCACGGCTCCGCAGAGCGTCTGCTCGGTCTATTACCGCCCGATGCCGGGTCAGAATCCGCAGTTGTTGCTGGACCGCGCTCGCCAAGCCGCCGAGCGATGCGGGTTGCAGTTCGAGTTCCGCAGCGGCGCGATGCCGCTGTACATGGACCCGAAATCGGAGTTCATTCAAGAACTCGTGCAACTCGCCGATCGTCCGCGAGCGATGACCGTCGCTTACGGCACGGATGGCGCGATGCTGACCGAACTGAAGAAGATGGCGGTGCTCGGCCCCGGCAGCATCAAGCAGGCTCACACTTGGGATGAATGGATCGAGTTGGATCAACTCGATCGCGGCACGGCGCTGTACGAAAAGCTCATTCATCGCTGGTGCTGCGAGTGATCTCGTTGGGCTTGGTCGTGTCGTCTCGTAATTCACGCAACAATTTGCGGAAGAGGTTTTCATCCGCAAGATATTCGTCGTCGCTCAACCTGTCCGCGCGGTTTCTGGCGATTTTTGCGGAACCTTCGTCCGCGGAGTCTTCCGACTTTGACTCCTCGTCATCGACGACTTCAACCTTGGGTTTGACGATAGGGTCCGGTTTTTTCGAGATCGATTCGATCCACGCTCGCAACATTTGCTGCTGTTCAACGGAGAGTCCTCCGTGCGATTGTCGAGCGCCGAATGATTTTGTTTCGCCGCGCAATTTCACGAGCAACGGGCTGTTCAGTGGTCGTTCGAGGTCGAGTCGCTCCAGCACGACGGCGAGATTCCGTTCGGAATGAATCTTCGGGGGAGCCTTGCCGAGTTTCGCTCGCAACAACTCGAAGGTGTTTCCCGATCCTGGTCCGTGGCATCCGGCCGTCGCACAGCGATTGACCAGCAGCGGCTGGACTTTGGAGACAAAGTCAGCCGCCGCTTCACGCGGCAAACCTCCCAGCGTTTCCGGTGGAATGCCGGGCTTGGCATCGCCCAGCATTGAGAATTGACCGCTACGCTGCGCGACAGCGGGGACGTCTTTGGTCGTGAGGAGTTGGTCGTTGATCCGTTGCAGCATGTTCTTCGCGACGGTCGAGTCTGGCTCGCGCCGCAGCGCTTCTCGCAATTCTTTGCGAGCGTAGTCCAGCAGGTTGTTGGTGACGCACCACCTCGCCAATTCGATCTGCGCGGCAGCCGTGTGGTCTGGCAACGTGTCGCGCAACTGGCGGTAGGCATCTTCGAGATCCGCAGCCTCCAAGCGGACTTGGTCAAAGGGTAAGACCATTTGTCCGCCCGTGACGTTGACGGCGTATCCTGTCGCGCTTTGCCGAATGACTCCTTTGACCACTTTGCCGTTGTGCAACAACAATAGCCGCTCGGCAGATGCAGACCCTGAAGCGACGGGGGATGTTTGTGCGTGAAGCCTCGGCTGTCCTGAGCAGGAAACCAACCACAGACACACCGCGAACGCGAGTCGCTCCCACAAACCGCCTGTCACGAAACAACGCCACATGACCGTACCTCACCTCCGCGCGAGCGGAATTCAGACCGGCCGCCCCTGGAAAAGGTCGGGAACGTAGCCCCGCTCGAACAGATCGGTCAACGAGTGTTTTCGCGGGCAAACGCTGAGAGACTGTGATGAACACTCCAAGCTTGATCCTGTCCGTTGGTAATCGCGCGCCGGACGTGACCTTGCCAGATGATCGCCACCAACCGACGCGGCTCTCGGAGTTGTGGCAGCGGCAGCCAATCGTGCTGGTTTTTGTGAGGCACTCCGGTTGCACGTTGTGTTTGGATCACGCGGTCGTGATGCGCGAGGCTTATCCAGAGATTCAAGCGGCTGGTGGCGAGATTGTGCTGGTCACGATGGACGATCCGGAACGCTTGCGTGCCTTCAAAGAACGCTGGCAGTTACCGTTCGTCTGCTTGGCTGATCCAGGCCAGGCGGGTTATCGAGCCTTTCAATGTCCGCGCGGCAGTTGGTGGGCGGTGGCCGGGCCGGCGATGTGGTGGCGAGCGATCAAATCGCTGTTTCGTCACGGAGCGGGACTCGTGCGCAGCGACCCGATGCAGTTGCCCGGCAGCTTCGTCATCGACCGCGAAGGCATCCTGCGATTTGCTCATCGCAGCCGGCATTCCGCAGATTGGGCATCGTCGGATCAACTCCTTGGCGTGCTGCGAACTCTGCCAAACCGCTGAGGACTGATGAAGAAATGATGAGCGACGTCGCGAGTTCATCCCACGTCTTGCGGATTGCTCAATGAGGTGGCAGGATGTCGTCGGCAGTTGATCGCGGCAGCATGGCTTCGACGCCGCACCCGTTTGGAGAATCTGGACATGAAACCGACCGTGTTCCTCGTCGATGATGACCGAGCTTTTCTGAGGTCTACCAAACGGTTGTTTGAATCCGAAGAGTTGCCGGTCTTAGCGTTTCGTTCGGGGGAAGATTTCTTCGAGAACTACAAAACAGGTCATCCGGGGTGCTTGCTGCTGGATTTGAAGATGCCCGCAATGAGCGGTCTGGAAGTGCTCGACATGATGCGGGAGCTCAACCTGGCGTTGCCGACGATCGTGATGACCGCGTTTGGCAATGTGCAATCGGCCGTCCAGGCCATCAAGCTCGGCGCACTCGATTTCGTCGAGAAGCCAATCCACAACAACCCCGAATTACTCGATCTGATTCGACGCACACTTTCGATGGACCGCGTGTCATCCAAGATTCGGAGAGAAGCCCAAGAAACAGGTGAACGACTGCAGTTGCTGACGGATCGCGAACGCGAAGTCTTATTCCGCGTTGCCGACGGTCTTTCGAGCGGCGAAATCGCCAAGGCGCTTGGAGTGAGTCTTGCGACGATCAACACCCAGCGAATCAACATCCTCAAGAAGATGGCTGTGGGCTCGGTACGAAGTCTGATCAGTGTGATTTCACGATATCGCTTCGTGCATCAGCCGCCCGTCAACAAGACAAAAACCTCCTCAAAGAAACGCCTTTGAGGGCTGATCCTTCGTCAAAAACTGTCCGAGCGTCGGAAAATTGTCTTGCCTCGTGGCGCAGATTCGTCACCATGTTGTTCAGAGTTCGTGCTGACGCAGCACGAAGGACCAACTTCTGACCCAACGTCGCCGGAGTTCTTTTGGCACCGGCACACCGGGTCTGGTTCAAGCCAGAAAGGAGGTGATTTGTGAGTTCATCTAGTCCTAGTTGCCAAAGAGGTGGTGTCGCCTAAACGCCGACGGGCTGTCAGTGGCAGCCACCCACCCAGGTGCCCCGAAGTGAATTCGCT